>JBBJNO010000246.1:1140-3909 GCA_037720875.1 Luteimonas sp.
GCAGGCCTCGCCCAGCACCCAGCGACCCAGCGGCACGATCAGCCCGCTGCTTTCGCAGGCGCCGATGAAACGGCCCGGCGGCAGCAGGCCTTGATCGGGGTGCTGCCAGCGCACCAGCGCCTCCAGCCCGGTCGGCGCCCCGTCGGCGCGGAACAGCGGTTGGAAATGCAGCACGAATTCGTCGTGCGCCAGCGCCTCGCGCAGGCGCGAGACCAGGAACAACCGGTCCGACACGATCGCGTCGAACTCGGATCGATACTCGACCACGCGGTTGCGGCCCGCGGTCTTGGCCTCGTACATGGCGATGTCGGCGCGCATCAACAGCGTTTCGGCGTCGGCGCCGTGCTGCGGATAGCCGCAGTAGCCGATGCTGCAGGTCACGTAATGCTCCGAGCCGCCCATGTCAAGCGGCTCGGCGAACGCCGCCTCGACCCGCTCGATCACCCGTTCGATGCCGCTGCCATCGGACTGTTCGGAAATCAGCAGCACGAATTCGTCGCCGCCGAAGCGCGCCACCGTGTCGGCGTCGCGCACGCAGTCGGTCAGGCGCGCTGCCACCGCGCGCAGCGTGAGGTCGCCGGCGCCGTGTCCCAAGCTGTCGTTGATCAGCTTGAAGTTGTCCAGGTCGATGAACGCGACGCCGACGCCGCGGCCAAACCGCGACGCCGACGCGATCGCCTGCTGCAGGCGGTCCAGCAACAGCGTGCGGTTGGGCAGCCCGGTGAGCTCGTCATGCGTGGCCAGGTGTGCGATCCGCTCCTGGTAGTGCTGGCGTTCGGTCACGTCGTACAGCGCGCCGACGAAATGGGTGATGACACCGGCCTCGTCGCGCACGGGATTGACGTGCAGGTCGTTCCAGAACAGTGTGCCGTCCTTGCAGTAATTGCGCAGCAGCGCGCGTGCCTCGCGTCCCGTTGCGATGCCGCGATGGATTTCGTGGCGGCCGAGCTGGTCGCGTTCGTCGCCCTGCAGGAAACGGCAGTTGCGGCCCAGCACCTCGTCTGCCGGATAGCCGGTGATCCGCTCGAAGGCCGCGTTGACGTAGACCAGCGGCTGGTCGGGCAGACGCGCATCGGCGATCGCCACCCCGCTCTCGGTGGCCTCGAGCGCGCGTCGCAGCAGCCGCAAGTCGGACTGGTCGCGATGTTTCTGGGTCAGGTCGAGCATGCCACCGACCATGCGGCTGGCGCGCCCCGTGTCGTCGCGCAACAGGAAACCACGATCGACGACCTCGGCATAGGCGCCGCTGCTCAGGCGGAACCGGTATTCCGACTCCCATTCGGTGGTGCCGGAGTCGTCGATGGCGGCGCTCAGGCTGGCATTGACGCGGCCCACGTCGTCAGGATGCAGCAGCTCCTCCCAGGCCTGCAGGGTCGGTGGCACCTGCTGCCGCGTGTAACCGAAAACGCCGTAGAAACTGTCGCTCCACCAGAGGTGGCCAGTGTCGAGATTGAGGTCGTAAACGGCGTCGGTCGTGGCTCGCGCAATCAACTGGAAACGTTGTTCGTTGCGTTCCTGTTCGGTCACGTCCAGCGCCAACACCAGCCGCGCTGCGCGACCGTTGAAATCGATGTCGTGGGTGTGGACGGCGACACGCAACTGGCTGCCGTCCTTGCGCAGGTGTGTCCACACCAACCCTTGCGGGCGCTGGGCGGTCTCGAGCTGGGCGGAAGCGCGCGCCGCCGCCACATCCTTGGCTGGCCGGATGTCGAGCAAACTCTTCGCGAGAAGCTCGTCACGCGTGTAACCGTAACTTCCCAACATCCTGTCGTTGACCGCGATGATGTCCAGGCTTTCCCGGTCGAACATGAACATCGACAGCGGGATGTGCTCGAACAGGAAGCGATACTCCTCCTGCGCCACATGCAGCTGCTCGCGGGTTTCCGCCAGTTCGGTGATGTCCTGCTGGATGCCTCGCAACACGCGCCGGCCCGGGGTGCGATCGGCCCATTCGCCGCGTGCAAAGATGGTGCGCACCGCGCCGTCGCTGCGAATGATCCGGTAATTGCTCTCCGCAAACTCCCTACCTGCCACCAGGTCCGCGATCTCGCGCTTCCGGCGTTCGATGTCCAAGGGATGGATGCGCTGCGGAATGTCCTCGATCAGGAATGGCCCGGTTTGCGGTGGCAGGCCATGGATGCGGTAGACCTCTTCCGACCAGGTCACCAGACCGGTGTCGAGTTCCCAGGCCCAGTCACCGATGCCGGCGATGCGCCGGGTCTCGCGGAGTTGTTCAGCGCCGCGCCGCAACGAGTCGACCAGCTGCCGCTGCCGCCCGCGCGAGCGCACCAGCACCCACAACAACGCCAGCCACAGCAGTGCCAGCAATCCGCCCAACACGGTGGCGGTGACGGCGAACCGGGTCCAGCCGGCCAGCACTTCGCGCTGCGCCAGCCCGACCGTGACCACCAGTGGGTAGTCGGGAAGCACGCGATAGGCGGCGATGCGCTTGCTGCCGTCGAGCACGCTGACGAGGTCGTAATTGCCCGCCGGCGCCAGCGGCATGTGATCGCGTACCAGTTCGCTGTCACGCAGCGAGGCCCCGACCCAGCGCGCGTTGTCGCGACTGCGAACCACCAGCGTGCCGTCGCGATGCAGGATGTTGGCAATGCCGTCGCCGCCCAGGTCGAGCCCGGCAATCGGCTCCAGCGCGGCGATCCGCAGCAATGCGAACACCCAGGCCGGCTCGCCCGCGGCGGTGCCGGGGATGCGTTGCGCCAGCGGCAGCACCCAACCGATGTCCGCGACCTGGCGCGGATGGCCGATGCG
>JBBJNO010000247.1:0-3891 GCA_037720875.1 Luteimonas sp.
CTGCGCGCGCGGCTGCTGAAGATGGCGGCCGACGAGCACATCTTGCTGGTCACCCTGCACCACATCGCCTCGGACGGCTGGTCGATGGCGATCCTGATCACTGAGTTCAGCGTGCTGTATCGGGCTTATGCGCTCGGCCAGAGCGATCCGCTGCCGCCGTTGGCGATCCAGTATGCCGATTATGCGCACTGGCAACGCAACTGGCTGCAGGGGGACGTGCTTGAACAACAGCTGGGCTACTGGACAAAACAGCTGGCGAGCCTGCCGGTGGTGCACAGCCTGCCGCTGGATCGTGCGCGTCCGGCCATGCAGAGCTTTCAAGGTGCCATCTGCACTTCGCGCATCGATGCGGCCACCAGCGGCGCGCTCAATGCCCTGTGCCAGGCGTCTGGCGCCACCCTGTTCATGGGCCTGCACGCGGCGTTTTCAGTGCTGCTGGCGCGCTACAGCGATGAGACCGACATTGTCGTGGGCAGCCCGATCGCCAACCGCGAGCAAGCCGAAGTGGCCAGCCTGATCGGCTTCTTCGTCAACACCCTGATCTTGCGCAGCGACCTGTCCGGCAACCCGAGTTTCACGGACCTGCTGGGGCAGAGCAAGACCATGTTGCTGGACGCCTACGCGCACCAGCAGGTGCCGTTCGAGCAGCTCGTCGAGCGCTTGCAACCGCAACGCAGCCTGAGCCATAGTCCGCTGTTTCAGATCATGCTGGTCCTGCAGAACAACGAGGACGGCCAGCTTGACCTGCCGGGCCTGACGCTCAGTCCGGTCGAGCAGGCCGGCGCCGTGGCCAAGTACGACCTGACGCTGAACATCAGCGAGAGCGCTCAGGGCTTGGCGTTGGAGTGGGAGTACAGCACCGACCTGTTTGAGGCCACGACGATGGCGCGCTTGGCGGGCCATTTCGAGGTCTTGCTGCGCGCGCTGGTGAGCACACCGGGCGCGCGCGTGGGCACGGCCGACATGCTGGGCGCCGCCGAGCGCCACCAGTTGCTGGTGGAATGGAACGACACGGCGGCGGACTATCCGCGTGACACTTGCATCCACGAATTGTTCGAAGCGCGGGTGGCGGCGACGCCGGATGCGGTGGCGGTGGTGTTCGAGGGTGCGCAGCTGAGCTACGGGGAGCTGAACGCGAAGGCCAACCGGCTGGCGCACTATCTGGTGACGCATAGACGGGTGAAACCGGACACGCTGGTGGGCATCTGCGTGGAGCGTTCGCTGGAGATGATGATCGGAATCCTTGGGATACTGAAAGCCGGGGCGGCATACGTGCCGCTCGATCCGGCGTATCCGGAAGCGCGGCTGGCGTACATGCTGGCCGATGCGGCAGTCGGGACGGTGCTCACGCAAGCGCGCTTGCGCGCCCGGATGCCGTTCGCGGCGGGGCAGGCGGTGTGCCTGGACGGGGAGGAATTCGCATCGGCCTTGTCGGAGCAAGCGCAGACGAATCCCGATCGCAGCGAAACCGGCGTAGGGCCGGCGCATCTGGCGTACGTGATCTACACGTCGGGCTCGACCGGCCAGCCGAAGGGCGTCATGATCGAACATCGCAATACGGTGGCGTTCCTGGCATGGGCCCGTACGGTCTACGATCGGGCTCAGCTCGATTGCGTGCTGGCATCGACCTCGGTCTGCTTCGACTTGTCGATCTTCGAAATGTTTGCGCCATTATCGGTCGGCGGCACCACGCTGATCGTCAACAACATCCTCGACCTGCAGCCTGGGGCATATTCACGCGACATCACCTTGATCAACACGGTTCCTTCCGCTGGCGAAGCGCTGCTGTCGGGGATGCACATTCCGCCATCGGTCAAGACGATCAACCTGGCGGGCGAACCGCTGAAACAAAAGGTGGTGGACAGCCTGTACGAGCGAGGCATCGAGGCCGTGTACGACCTGTACGGTCCGTCGGAAGACACCACGTATTCCACCTACGTGTTACGCCAGCCGAACGGTAAAGCCAGTATCGGCAAGCCGATTCACAACAGCCAGGTGTATGTGTTGAACCGGGATGGGCAACCGGTCCCGCATGGCATTGCCGGCGAGTTGCATATCGGCGGCGCCGGTCTGGCGCGCGGCTATTTGAACCGTCCCGAGCTGACACGCGAAAAATTCATTGTCAACCCGTTCCACGCGGCCGATCCGGCCAGCGGCGCTCGCTTGTACAAGACGGGCGACCTGGTGCGCTGGCTGGCGGACGGCAACCTGGAATACCTGGGCCGGATCGACCATCAGGTCAAGATCCGCGGCTTCCGGATCGAACTGGGGGAAATCGAAAATGCGCTGACCTCGCACGCGCGGGTGAATGACGCGGTGGTGCTGGCCAGGGATGCTGCGGCCGGCGACAAACGCCTGGTCGCTTACGTGGTGACGCACGATGCCGGCATCGACGCCCAGGACCAGAACGAGGCTGCGCGCGCCGCGCGCCAGGCGCTGATCGACGCGTTGCGCCGGCATCTGGCCGCCAGCCTGCCGGACTACATGATGCCGGCGGCGTTTGTGCTGCTGGCCAGCCTGCCCTTGAGCCCCAACGGCAAGATCGACCGCAAGGCCTTGCCTGAACCGGACGCGGCGCAGCAAGCGACCTACGTGGCGCCGCGCACCCAGGAACAGCGGCTGCTGTGCGCTCTGGCGCAGGAGGTGCTGGGAGTCGAACTGGTCGGCATCACCGATAACTTCTTTCAGTTGGGCGGGCACTCGCTGACGGCCACGCGCCTGGTGGCGCGCATCAACCAGGCGTTCAAGGTGGTCTTGCCTTTGCGCGTGGTTTTCCAATCGCAGACACTGGAGGCGCTGGCGCGCGAAGTGGCGCAACTTGAAGGGGGCTGCGGCCTGCCGCCGCTGCAAAAGATGCCGCAGGGCGTGGCATTGTTGCCATCGTATGCCCAGCAACGGCTGTGGCTGCTGGACCGGATCGACGGCGGCAGCGCGCACTACAATATGCCGGCCGCGCTCAAACTCGAGGGCGCGCTGGACCAGGAGGCCCTGGACCGGGCGTTCACCACCATCCTTGCGCGCCACGAAAGCCTGCGCACCTGCTTCATCGAGGGCGCGGACGGGCAACCATTGCAAGTCATTCAGGCGGCGGCGCCGTTTGCGGCCGCGGTGACCGATCTGTCGGCCCTGGCCGGCGGCGAGCGCCAAGTCAAGCTGGTCGAATTGCTTGCCGATGAGGCGGGCCGGGCATTCGACCTGGGCCGCGATCGGATGCTGCGCGCCCGGTTGCTGAAGGTGGCGGCCGGCGAGCACATCCTGCTGGTCACCATGCACCACATCGCCTCGGACGGCTGGTCGCTGGCGATCTTGATCAATGAGTTCAGCGCGCTGTATCGGGCCTATGCGCTGGGGCAGCCAGATCCGCTGCCGCCTTTGACGATCCAGTATGCCGATTATGCGCACTGGCAACGCAACTGGCTGCAAGGGGAGGTTCTCGAGCAACAGCTAGGCTACTGGACCGGCCAGCTGGCAAGCCTGCCGGTGGTGCACAGCCTGCCGCTGGACCGGGCGCGTCCGGCCATCCAGAGCTTCGCCGGCGAACGCTACACCACAAACATCGACGCCGCCACTACCGGTGCGCTGAACGCCCTGTGCCAGGCGTCCGGCGCCACCCTGTTCATGGGCCTGCATGCGGCGTTTTCGCTGCTGCTGGCGCGCTACAGCCGCGAGACCGACATTGTCGTGGGCAGCTCAATCGCCAACCGCGAACAGGCGGATGTGGCCGGGCTGATCGGCTTCTTCGTCAACACCTTGATCTTGCGCAGCGACCTGTCGGGCAACCCGAGTTTCATCGACCTGCTGGGGCGGAGCAAGGCAATGTTGCTGGACGCCTACGCGCACCAGCAGGTGCCGTTCGAGCAGATCGTCGAGCGCCTGCAGCCGGAACGCAGC
>JBBJNO010000248.1:0-3858 GCA_037720875.1 Luteimonas sp.
AGCCGTGGTTCACGCCCGCTCTCAACGCTGACGGCTCCTACAACGCCAAGCTGGCGTCCTTCAATCGCCGGATCTGGTCGCGCACCTCGCCCGCCGCCTCGAACTCCAGGTCGCGCGCGTGCTGGTACATCTGCTGCTCCAGCGCTTTCAAACGCGCTGCCAGCTTGGCAGGATTGAGCGCCGCGTACTCGGCCGCCTCCTCCGCGATGCGTGCATTCTTGCCGCGCTCGCTCTTGCTGCGTCCGCCGCGCTTCACCATGCCGTCGCCACGCGCACCTTCGAGGATGTCGATCACCGACTTCGCCACCGACGTCGGCGTGATGCCGTGCTCGGTGTTGTATTCCACCTGTTTCTCGCGGCGCCGATCGGTCTCGTCGATCGCGGCGCGCATCGATCGGGTCACCGTGTCGGCGTACAGGATCGCCTTGCCACGCACGTTGCGAGCCGCGCGGCCGATGGTCTGGATCAGCGAGCCGGCCGAGCGCAGGAAGCCTTCCTTGTCGGCATCGAGGATCGCCACCAGCGACACCTCGGGCATGTCCAGTCCTTCGCGCAACAGGTTGATGCCGACCAGCACGTCGAACTTGCCCAGCCGCAGGTCGCGGATGATCTCGACGCGCTCGACGGTGTCGATGTCCGAATGCAGGTAGCGCACGCGGATGCCGTGCTCGCCGAGGTATTCGGTGAGGTTCTCGGCCATGCGCTTGGTCAGCGTGGTCACCAGCACGCGGTCCCCCATCGCGGTGCGTTCAGTGATCTCCGACATCAAGTCATCAACTTGCGTGGCAACCGGGCGGATCTCGACTTCTGGATCGATCAGCCCGGTCGGGCGCACCACCAGTTCCACGACCTGCCCGCCTGACTTCTCACGCTCGTAGTCGCGCGGCGTGGCCGACACGTAGATGCTGCGCGGCGAACGCAATTCCCATTCCTCGAACTTGAGCGGGCGGTTGTCGAGCGCCGATGGCAGGCGGAACCCGAATTCGACCAGCGTTTCCTTGCGCGCGCGATCGCCCTTGTACATCGCGCCGATCTGCGGAATGGTGACGTGCGATTCGTCGACCACCAGCAGCGCATCCGGCGGCAGGTAATCGAACAGGCACGGTGGCGCCTCGCCCTGCATGCGTCCGGTCAAGTGCCGCGAATAATTTTCGATGCCGTTGCAGTAGCCGACCTCGGCCATCATTTCCAGATCGAACTGGGTGCGTTGCGCGAGGCGTTGCGCTTCGAGCAGCTTGTTCTGCGCGTACAGCTGCTCCAGCCGCTCGGTCTTCTCGATCTTGATCGCCTCGATCGCATCGAGCACGGTGCGGCGCGTGGTGACGTAGTGCGACTTCGGGTAGATGGTGTAGCGCGGCAGGGTTTTCAGCGTCTCGCCGGTGAGCGGATCGAACAGCGTCAGCTTCTCGATCTCGCCGTCGAACAACTCGATGCGCAAGGCTTCCGAATCGCTTTCGGCCGGATGGATGTCGATCATCTCGCCGCGCACGCGGTAATGGCCGCGCTGCAGGTCGAACTCGTTGCGCTTGTACTGCATCTCGGTCAGGCGGCGGATCAGCTCGCGCTGGTCGATGTGCTCGCCGCGCACCAGGTGCAGCACCATCTTGAAATATTCGTTGGGATCGCCGAGCCCATAAATCGCCGAGACGCTGCAGACGATGATCGCGTCGCGCCGCTCCAGCAACGCCTTGGTCGCCGACAGCCGCATCTGCTCGATGTGCTCGTTGATGGCGCTGTCCTTCTCGATGAAGGTGTCGGACGCCGGCATGTAGGCTTCGGGCTGGTAATAGTCGTAGTAGCTGACGAAATACTCGACCGCGTTGTGCGGGAAGAACGCCCTGAACTCGCCGTACAACTGCGCCGCCAGCGTCTTGTTCGGCGCCATCACCAGCGTCGGTTTCTGCACCGCCTGGATGACATTGGCGATGGTGTAGGTCTTGCCCGAGCCGGTCACGCCCAGCAACGTCTGGTGCGCAAGCCCGGACTCGAAGCCCTCGATCAACTTGGCGATGGCCTGCGGCTGCTCGCCCGCGGGCGAGTACGGCGCCACCAGCTGGAACATGCCCTCGGCGGCAGGTGCAACTCGTTGTTCGATCAGGCCCGGAGCTGCCGTATTCGATTCAGGACGGGTGCTGGGCATGGGCATTGGCTCATCGCAGGCGGCACGGGATCGGAAAGTGATGGGGGCGGACGCGGCATTTCCCTACCCCCGTTGGCGGCGCTGGCCGATCACCCATGACCCTCGCCAGCGCCAGACTGATTGTCCACACACTGCAAGGGAGTCGTCATGGATTATCGCGCCCGGGGATTCACGCTGATCGAAGCCATCACCGCGATGTTGATCGCCGCGATCCTGCTCACCATCGCCGTGCCGGCATGGAGCAGTGCGATGTCGGCCGCGCACAACGGGGCCGCGCGCAGCGCCTTGGCCAGCAGCTTGCTGGATGCGGTTCGCCGCTCGGCGTTGACCGGGGGCGAGGTGGTGATGTGTCCCGATACAGGTGCGGCGCAATGCCAAGGCAGTGTCGACTGGAGCGGGGGCTGGATCGTGTTTGCGGACCTCAACGGCAATCGCAGCCGCGACCCGAATGAACCCCTGGTGCAGCACGTCGCAGCGCTGGAGGGTGGCGTCCACCTGCGTTCCACGGCAGGCCGCACGCGTCTGGTGTTCCAGCCCAACGGCGGCAATGCAGGCTCGAACGTGACCTTCACCTTGTGCGACGGGCGCGGCATCGCAAAAGCCGCCACCCTGATACTGGCCAATGACGGCCGTCTGCGCCAAGGCACACCCGGCTCGTCCGCGGCGCGGGCCTGTGTCGACAGTGGCTGAGGCCCGGCGCATCACAAGGGGGATTACACCTTCGCGCATCCGATGCCCAGCCTCACGGCAGGTTGCGAGCCCTGCACGCACTGGGCACAATGACGACCCGCCCGAATAGCTCAGCCGGTTAGAGCACTTGACTGTTAATCAGGGGGTCGTTGGTTCGAGTCCAACTTCGGGCGCCACCTTCCAGAAACGCCCGCGCTGACGCGGGCGTTTTTGTTTTCGGGATACACCAAAACCGCCGGAAATCAGGGCGTTTGCACCGGTCTCGGGTTCGCATGGGTTCGCTTGTGTCCACTGCCAGCCGCCCCAGGCTTTGAGTTGAGTAAAAACACGAGTAGATGCTCACCAAACGTCAAAATTCGCGGCCTCAGGCCCAAGGACCGCCTCTACCGCGTCGCGGATGGCAACGGCCTGGCCCTGGAAGTCACGCCGCACGGTAAGCTCCTCTGGCGCTACCGGTACCGGTGGCTGGGCAAGGGCGAATGATCTCGCTCGGCGCCTACTGACCATCTCCCTGAAGGACGCCGCTTCCGTCGGCTCGAACGACAGCGGGAACTGGCGAACGGGCAAGATCCGGCCCGCGTCCGCCGCGACCAGGGAGAAGCAGCCTTTTCTTCTACGCGCCCTTACCTTGCAAGGCACTTACCCTGCAAGGTATATTGACAACTTATACCCTGCGGGGTATGTTAACGGGAAATACCCTGTGAGGGATATCCAATGCTGCTTCGCGCTCAGACACCCAAGCAACTTGCTTCCGTCCTCCGCGGACAACGCAGGGCCAGCAAGCTCACCCAAAAGCAGGCCGCGGCCTTGGTCGGTTTGCTGCCGAAAACCATTTCCGCTTTCGAATCGGAACCTGGGCGAGGCAGCGTCGACAGCCTGTTCAAGCTGCTGTCCGCCCTCGGCCTGGAACTGGTACTGCAGTCGAAGACAAACACGCCGCCCGCGACCTCCCTGTCGGAGTGGTCACCGATGCCTCGCCCGCGCAAGTCCCGCCAACTGGCTGTGTGGATGAATGCCGAACGCGTCGG
>JBBJNO010000249.1:0-3842 GCA_037720875.1 Luteimonas sp.
CGCATCGAGCCGCTTGCGCGCATCGGCGGTGATCGAGCGCTGGTCCGGTACGAGCAGGTAGGCGTACGCGCGATGATGCGAACGGCCGACGCGTCCGCGCAGCTGGTGCAATTGCGCCAGGCCGAACTTGTCGGCGCGGTTCATGATGATGGTGTTGGCGTTGGGGATGTCGATGCCCGATTCGATGATCGTTGTGCACAGCAACACGTTGAAGCGTTGCTTGTGGAAATCCAGCATCACCCGCTCGAGTTCGCGTTCGGGCATCTGTCCGTGCGCGATGCCGATGCGCGCTTCGGGCACCAGCGCCTCGAGTTCGCGCTGCATGCGGCCGATGCTCTCGACATCGTTGTGCAGGAAATACACCTGGCCGCCGCGCGACAATTCGCGCTGGAAGGCTTCGCGCAACATGGGATCGTCCCAGGGCGTGACGAAGGTCTGCACAGCCAGGCGATGCGCCGGCGGCGTGGCGATGATCGCCAGATCGCGCAGCCCGGCCATCGCCATGTTCAACGTGCGCGGAATGGGGGTTGCGGTCAGCGTCAGCAGATGCACGTTGGCGCGCATCGCCTTCAGCGCTTCCTTCTGCCGCACGCCGAAGCGTTGTTCCTCGTCGACGATGACCAGGCCCAGGTCCTTGAATTTCACGTCCGGCTGCAGCAGCCGGTGCGTGCCGACGACGACATCGATCTGACCGTCGGCGACCTTCTCCAGTTCGGCCTTGATCTCCTTGGTCGACTTGAAGCGCGACAATACTTCCACGCGGATCGGCCAGTCGGCGAAACGGTCACGCATCGTGCGGTAATGCTGTTCGGCCAGCAGCGTCGTCGGCACCAGCACCGCGACCTGCTTGCCCGCGACCGCGGCGACGAAGGCCGCGCGCACCGCGACCTCGGTCTTGCCGAAACCGACATCGCCGCAGACCACGCGATCCATCGGCTGGCTGCTGCCGAGATCGCGGATGACCGCTTCGATGGCGCTGTGCTGGTCGGGTGTTTCCTCGAATGGAAACGTGGCCGCGAACGGTTCGTACATTGCGCGATCCACATCCAGCGCGAGGCCCGCGCGTGCCTGCCGCTTGGCCTGGATTTCGAGCAGTTCGGCGGCGACATCGCGGACTTTTTCGGCGGCCTTGCGCTTGGCCTTGGCCCAAGCCTCGCCGCCCAGCGAATGCAGCGGCGCGGTTTCCGGCGATGCGCCGGAATAGCGGTTAATCAGGTGCAATTGCGCGACCGGCACGTACAGGCGATCGCCCTTGGCGTATTCGATGTCGAGGTATTCGCCGGCCATGCCGCCGGCTTGCAGCGTCACCAGCCCGCGATAGCGGCCGACGCCGTGATCCTCGTGCACGATCGGCGAGCCTTCGGACAGTTCGCCGAGGTCGCGGATGATCGCATCGGGTTCGCGGCCTGCGCGCTTGCGGCGGCGCGGTTGCGCTGCGCGCTCGGGGAATAGTTGGCGCTCTGTGAGGATTGCGATCTGTGGTTGGTCGAGGGCGAAGCCGTTGTCGAGTGGGGCGACGGTGATGCAGAAACGTGGTGCCTGTTCTTGCGCTCGTCCTGGCTCTTGCTCGTCATTCCCGCTTTCGCGGGAATGACGGATAAATGTCTGCAAGTGCGGCAGCACTTCCGGCGACAACTCTGCCGCGTGCAAAATTTCCAGCAACGCCTCGCGTCGTCCGGCCGTATCCGCCGCAATCAACACACGCCCGGGATAATTCGCCAGAAACGATTTCAATGCCCCGGCCGGAACAACATCCTTGGCGGCCACCGGCACATCCGGCGCCGGTTGATCGCCGAGCGATTGCGATTCTTGGTAACGCGGATGTTCCGTGCCGCACACCTCGATCCGCTGCCCGCGATTCAGGCGTTCGCGCAACGCATCAGGCGACAGGTACAACTCGTCGGGCGGCAACAGCGGACGCTCAATGTCATGGCGGCGTTGTTCGTAGCGTTCCGCCGTCTGTGCCCAGAAGTGATCGGCCGCCTCCGATGCACCTTCGCCCATCACCGGCAACGCGGTGTCGCCCAGGTAATCGAGCAAGGTGGCGGTCTTGTCGAAGAACAACGGCAGGTAATACTCGATGCCCGCGGGCGCGAGCCCGGCCTTGAGGTCCTGGAACAACCCGCTGCGGCGCGTGTCGATGTCGAAGCGGTCGCGCAAGGCCGCCATCGCGCGTTTCAGCGCGTCCTCGTCCAGCGGCACCTCGCGCCCCGGTAGCAACTGGACTGCATCGATCTTGTCGAGCGAGCGTTGCGACTCCGGATCGAATGCGCGGATCGTGTCGATCAATTGATCGAACAGTTCGACGCGGTACGGCGTGTCGGATCCCATCGGGTAAACATCGAGCAAGCCGCCGCGCACGGCAAAATCACCGGGATCGAGCACCTGCGGCACATTCCGGTAACCGGCTGCTTCCAGGCGGCGTTTTTCGGCATCGAGATCGAGCGTCTGCCCGACGCGCACGTCGAACGTATTGCCGATCACGTAACGCAGTGGCGGCAATCGCTGCAGCAACGATGCCACCGGCACCACCACGATCCCGCGTTTGAGCGCGGGCAGGCGATACAGTGCGGCCAGCCGTTGCGAGACGATGTCGGGATGCGGGCTGAACTGGTCGTAGGGCAGGGTTTCCCAATCGGGGAATGGCACGATCGGCAGCCGAGGCGGCCTCTGCCCCACCGGCAACGTGGCGTCGTCGCCGATCAGCGTGCGCAGGTCGGATTCGAGCTGGTGCGCGGCGTGGTTGTCGCGTGCTATCACCAGCAATGGGCCGGCGTGCGCCTCGGCGGCACGCGCAATCGACCACGCCAGCGCAGACGCGGACGCGGGCGCGCGCCACCAGGTGCGCTGCTGGCCGGATTTCGGCAACGGCGGAGTGGGAAATTGGGAAGGATTCAACGGCGTGTTGGTCATCTGCATGCAAAACAACGACAGCGCCGGATGCATTGCATCCAGCGCAAAGGGTGCGCATTTTAACCCGTAGGGCGGGTTGACCAGCTTCGCTGTTGAAAGCCAACCCGCCGTTGTCTAGGTCACTGCATCACTGCAGGACAGGATCACAGCCGTAGGGTGGGTCTCGACCCACCACACCGTACAAGCGAGGCAACCGAATCCTTGTGCGGGATGCTCGAAGAAGAGCGGCGGGGCGGCGGGGCGAGACCCGCCCTACGGCTTCAACTCCAGCACCACGCGCGTCAACCCCGGCGCATCCTCGGCGCGTTCGCGCCGGAAGCCCAGCGATTCCGCCAGCGCCAGCATGGTGTGATTGTGTTCCAGCACGTCGCCGTACAGGCGCTGGAGCTTCTTGCCCCTGGCCCAGCGCACCAGTCGCCGCATCAAATGACGACCGAGACCCATGCCTGCGATGTAACGGCTGACCAGGATGGCGAATTCTGCATCGCGCGTGCCTGCGTTGATCGAGGCGCGTGCGACCGCGCCGATCAGTGCCTCGCCCGGCGGCAATGGCTCGGCGGCGACCAATGCGAATTCAAGTTTGGGATCGGGCCGTGTCAGGCGCGCGGCCATCTCCGGTGTCAATTCCTTCATTGCATACAGGAAGCGGTGGCGGATTTCTTCCGGCTGCACCAATGCGAATCCGGCGCGCAATGGCTCGGCATCCTCGCTGCGGATCGGACGGATCAGCAACTCGTGTCCATTGCTCAGATGCAAGGTCTCGTGCCAGGGAGGAAGACGGTTGCGTGCAGGCATGGCTCGATGCTGGCATGGGTGGAGTGAAGTTATGCTCTAGGTCGAGGCAAGCCGGCATCCGGAGATTGGTCGAACTCCGATCCGGCGCGGAGTGCTGTTTGTAGGAGCGCACCTGGGCGCGATGAGGCTTTACC
>JBBJNO010000250.1:0-3837 GCA_037720875.1 Luteimonas sp.
AATGCGGTTCAGCGGCGACGTCTTCACACCGACCGGTCCGAACAGGTGCGGCATGAACACGGTGAAGCCGGCGTCGACGACACGCCGGGCGAAGTGCGCGACCTCGACGGTGATGCCCGGGACCTCGTGCATCACGAGCACCGCAGGACCGATCCCCTTGCGGTAGACGGTGCGTTCGCGATCGAGGTGCGTGAACGAGAACGGCGTGAAGTCGTCCAGCGCATCCGTGCCGGGTGACGACTGCGGCTCGTTCGAGCCGACGAGAGCCGCAATCGGGCCATCCCGGCCGCCCAGCGCCCGGGCGAGCAACGCCGTGCCGGCAAGCACCGAACCAGCACGGGCCAGCGGATGACGCGGCCGGCGGGTGACGAGGAACAGGCCGAGCCCGAAGGCGAGCCAATGCTCGCCGGGGAGGCCAGGTCGGGCTTCGTCCCACTGGCGCAAGCGTTCCAATCGCGACGTGGGGTCGTTCGTCATGGCAAGTCTCCGGTGGTCGGGTAAGGGTGTTGGCGCTTCAGACCTTGCGCTGCATCGCAGACATCGCTGTCAGCAAACACCGCATAAACACCAGCGCCTTCAAGCGCTTTCCCGCTCCACCACGGTGAACCCGACGTCCACCACGCCAGGCCCGTGCGCCCGCCCCTCCGCCCGGTCGATGATGAAGCGCGCAGCCTGACGGCCGATCGCGTTGCCGTCGATGCGGACCGTGGTCAGCGAGGGTTGCAGGTCGGCCGCGAATTCGAGGTCGCCGAAACCGACGACGGCAAGCGCCTCGGGCACTGCGATGCCGCGCGCCCGCGCTTCGACCATCACGCCGAGTGCGAGCAGGTCCGAACTGCAGAAGATGGCGTCGACCTTCTTGCCGGCATCCAGCAGCTCGGCCAGCGCCTTGCGCCCGCTCTTCAAGGTCGTCGGCGCGGGCACGATCACCGAACTCACCGCGAGCAGCTTGGCCGCGGACGCGGCCTGCTCGAAGGCATTCCGCCGGCGGGCGGAACGCTCGTCGTCGCCGGCCACCACGGCGAGGCGGCGCCTGCCCTTCTTGCGCAGGAAATCGACGACCGCGCTGCCGACGGCCGCGTGCGAAAACCCAACCAGCATGTCGAGCGGCGTCGGCGTCAGGTCCCACGTTTCCACCACCGGAATGCCGGCGGCCAGCAGCCGCTTTCGGCCTTCGACCGAATGCATGATGCCGGTCAACACGATGCCGTCGGGCCGGCGCCCGATGATGGCTTCGAGCAGCGCGTCTTCGCGAGAGTCGACGTAGCCGCTCTGGCCCAGCATCAGTTGATAACCTTCGTCGGCCAGCGCCTGCGTCAGTGCCTCGATGGTCTGCAGGAAGACCGGCCCGGTGATGGTGGGCACGACCGCGGCCACGAGCCGGCTGCGCATCGACGCCAGCCCGCCGGCGATGCCATTGCGCACATAGCCGACGCGGCTCACCGCATCGGTGACTTTCTTCAGAACTTCGGCCGAGACGCGCGAGGGCGTGCTGAGCGCACGCGAAGCCGTGATGGGCGCGACGCCTGCCAGCTTGGCGACGTCATGGAGCGTGACGGCGCCGCTTCCTCGGCGCGCGCGTCGAACGGGGGTGGGCTCGGGCATGGCCGGATTATGGTGCGATAGCGCTACCAGCCCGCTTCCCGAATGGCTCAAACCAGTGAACGCTTTGTTTCCGAAGATCACGTTTCCAAGCCAATGGGCCGGCCACGGTCATAGTTTCAAGGCACGAATTGGAGATCTCGGCTGATCGACCTGCGAACTCGCATTGCTCGGTCGAACGCGCTCTGCCGCAGGGCTGGTGGGGCAAAATCGCGAGCATGGATATCCGGGTTACGGAACTGCAATGCATCATGCCAATCGGGAACATTCCGTCGGTCCTCACGCAAGGCATCTTGTCGCACGAAATTGCAGCGACGCTGAAGCACCGCAGCGTTGCCATGCCATCCATGCAGGACCGGCGGGACATCAAAATTGTGCCCGGGGGACTGCGCCTCCATCAGTATGCGAATCTGTACTTTCACGCTCGCAACCCCATGTTGTCTGTCCGACGGCACGAAGAAGTTTGCGTGCTGCGCGTGGCCAGACAGGTACTTCAGATCCAAGGAACTGTGATCACCGATCAGAATGCGGCGAGCAACTATGTTCGCTTCTACGCACCTGCCCAGGCGAATCTGCTTGACTTCGACGACATCTACGCGCGTGACTGGCGGCATCCAGGCGACCAGATTCGGGAATGGCAGCACAAATCCAGCAAGTGTGCCGAGGTGCTTGTTCCACGGTGCGTGCAACCCGATATGCTTTTAGGCGCTTACGTTGTCGACGACGCTGCACTTAATAGCTTGAGGCAAACTGGCTTCGTACTCCCGATCGATGTCGACGCGGATTTCTTTTTTCGGTAGCCACAAATGAGCAATTTCAAAGCACTGATCGGCGACATGTTCGCCAGTGACGCACAAACGCTGGTTAACACTGTCAATTGCGTCGGCGTGATGGGAAAAGGTGTTGCCCTGCAATTCAAGGAACGATTTCCTGAAATGTTCAAGGACTACGTTCAGCGATGCAAGCGCAAGGCGGTGATGCTTGGCGAGCCATACATTTACGAAGATAAATCCGGCATCAACATACTAAATTTTCCGACCAAGGACCATTGGCGCTCTGCCTCGCGCCTGAGTGACATCGACAACGGTCTGACTTATTTGGCCAGCCATTGCCAGGGATGGAACATCACCAGCATGTCCATTCCGCCACTGGGTTGCGGCAATGGCGGACTGGAATGGTCCGAGGTGGGGCCACTCATTTACCAGAAGCTCAATGCGCTACCAGTCGAAATCGAGGTATTTGCGCCCTATGGAACACCGACCACAGAACTCAAGACAGAGTTCCTTGCAACCCCCGCGCAGCTATCGCTCGAAGGTCAAGGCCAACGGCACGGGAAGATGAACCCCGGTTGGGTCGCGCTTATCGAGGTTCTGAAGGAGCTAGAGGATCAACCATATGCCCCTCCGGTGGGGCGCACCATTTTTCAAAAAATCTGCTATGTCGTCACCGAAATGGGTGTGCCGACCGGATTTAAATTTGGAAAAGGCAGCTACGGTCCATTCTCCGGTGATGTGAAGCCTGCACTACACGACTTCGCCAATCGGAATTGGCTTCAAGAGAGACCACTGGGCAGAATGGTTGCGCTGCACGTTGGGGACCAGTTCGAAAAAGAGCGCGGCAGGTTCCTGTCGGTCATCGATCGTCATCGCAAGACGATCGACAAAACCGTCGATCTTTTCAGTCGAATTAAAGACACCGAGCAGGCAGAGGAAGTGCTCACTGTATTGTTTGCGAGCCGGCAGGTGAAAAAAGGCGACCGGATGGCTGACGTAGAAGAGCGACAGATATACGACTACATCCTTGAATGGAAAAAGTCTTGGAACAATGCAGAGAAAAAAGAAGCCGTGGCCAGCGCCATTCGAAACCTTGCGCTTCTAGGTTGGATTCGAGTTCGACCTAGTGTGTCAATGATGGAGTTTTCGGAAACTTGACAGGTTGTCAATCGTGGACGTCCGACGATCCGGCATTATCGGTAGCGCGTTCAGTAACGGGCCTACAGGTAGTTGAACAGCGCGATGCTGTGCAGCCTTGCAAAGGTCTGCTGCGTGGCCTTGAGCGACGTCTCGCGCTGCAAGAACTCCGAGATCGCCTTGGCCGGCTCGAGGTCTTCCAGCTCCGACAGGTAGGCCTTGTCGATCAGGCCGCGCGCGGCACCGCCGTCGTCGAGCGCATCGAGTTCGTTCATGCGCGAGCCGACAGACGACCGGATGGTGAGCACGTTGTCGTGCGCATTGG
>JBBJNO010000251.1:0-3835 GCA_037720875.1 Luteimonas sp.
GGCCGGGTTCGTGGGCGCGGGGCTGTTTGTGTTGTTGCTTGTCGTGTTGGCGATCCACATGAAGAAGCGTCGTCGCTAGGAAGGTCTCACGACCTTGGTTCGCACGAACGACGATTTTTGTAGGAGCGCACTTGGGCGCGATGGGGTTTTACCGGTAACGCCACATCGCGCCCAGGTGCGCTCCTACAGGACGTCGCTAAGGGTCAGTTTTCCCGCTCACTCCGCGCGCGTACCGAAAATCTTGTCGCCGGCATCGCCAAGACCGGGAAGGATGTAGCCCTTGTCGTTCAAGCGCTCGTCGATGGACGCGGTGTAGACCTCGACATCGGGGTGCGCCGCTGCGAGTGCGCGCAAACCTTCCGGCGCAGCCACCAGGAACAATCCCTTGATCCGCGTCGCGCCCGCGGCCTTGAGCATGTCCACGGTCGCGATCAAGGTGCCGCCCGTCGCGAGCATCGGATCGAGCACCAGCGCGATGCGGTCCTGCATGTCGCCGACGAGCTTGCGGTAATAGGTGATCGCTTCAAGCGTCGTTTCATCGCGCTGCAAACCGACCACGCTGACCTTGGCCGCCGGAATCAGGTCCAGCACGCCCGGCAACATGCCCAGGCCCGCGCGCAGGATCGGTACCAGCGTGATCTTGCGTCCCTTGATCCTGCGTACGTGCACCTTGCCGGCCCAGCCTTCGACTTGTGCATCCTCGGTTTCGAGGTCGGCGGTGGCTTCGTAGGTCAGCAGGGTGGCGACTTCGGCCGACAGTTCACGGAAGGTCTTGGTGCTGTTGTCGACACGGCGCATCAGGCCGAGTTTGTGCTGCACGAGGGGGTGGCGAACTTCGACGATTTTCATGAAGGCCTGGGTTCCGACAGTCAGAGCAGATGCGGTTTTGTGAGAGGGGCTTTAGCCCCGACGCCCGGGGAGTATCGGTGTCGGGGCTAAAGCCCCTCCCACAAAATCACATGCGTCGGGCGCTGGCTCGGAATCAGGCAGCCACAGCCTGCTGCTGACGCGGCCCTTCCAGCAATGCGCGCTTGACCAGCGAGATCACCAGATCCAGTTCATCGCTTTCGATCGCGAAGTGCGGGGTGAAGCGCAATGAATTGGCGCCGCCATGGATCACGCCGAGGCCACGTTCGCGCAACCACTCCTCGGTGGAGCCGATGCCGTAACCCTTGAACTGCGGCGCGAGTTCGCAGGAAAACAACAGGCCGGTGCCTTGCACTTTGGTGACCAGGCCGCCGGTTTCGCTTTTGAGTTTTTCCAGCATCTCGATCGCCTCGACCCCGCGCTTGCGGATGTTGTCGCGCAGTACCGGTGTCAGCATCTCCAGCACGGCGCAGGCGACATCCAGCGCGCGCGGATTGGCCGTCATCGTGTTGCCGTAGGTGCCCTTGCGATACAGCTCGGCGGCATGTTGCGTGACCGCCAGTACCGACAGCGGATATTGCGCGGCGTTGAGCGCCTTGGAATAGGTTTCCATGTCGGGCGCGTCGAGGTTTTCAAAGCCCGGGTAGTCGACGATCGACAACACGCCATTGGCGCGCAGGCCGGCCTGGATCGAATCGACCAGGAACAGCGCCCCGTGCGCCTTGGTCAACTCGCGCGCGGCGGCATAGAACGCGGGCGGCACGGCGCGGCCGGGATCGCCTTCGCCCATCACCGGTTCCAGGAACATCGCCTCGATGAACCAGCCATTCCTGTCGGCATCGGCGAAGACGCGTTTCAGTGCATCGATATCGTACGGTTCGATGGTGATCATCGAATTCTCGCCGCGGAAGCTGGCGAGGTGTTGCACATAGGACTTGCGGCTGGAATCCGAATACAGCGCAGGGCGCTCGGTGCGGCCGTGGAAGCTGCCCTTGACGACGACGCGTTTCACCACGCGACCCGCATGGCGCGCGCCGGGATCGGTCATCAACTTGGTGTTGATGTCGGCGATGCGCGCGGCCAGTGAGACCGATTCGGATCCTGAATTGAGACAGAAGAAATGCGTGTACGGACATGCGCCGCGGGTGTGGCCCAGTTCCTTGCGTAGCGCGCGGTCAAAGCGCAGCTGCGACAGGTTCGGCGTCATGATGTTGGCCATCGCCTGCGGCCTGGCCATCGCATCGAGCACCGCCTGCGGCGTGTGGCCAAAACCGAGCATGCCGTAGCCGCCTGTGTCGTACAGCACCGCGCCATTGAGCGTGACCATCCATGGCCCGCGCGCGGCGAGCGCGACGTACGGATTGACGGCATCTTCGGGATAGAAATTGACGAAGCCATCCTGCACCGCGCGCACCTGCGCGTCTTCGTCCAAGTCGAGCAGTTCCGGGAATTCGACGCGCACGCGCTCGTATTCAGCGACGGCGGCATCGACGGCTTCATCAAGTACCGGATGCGATGCGGCGAAGGTCGCCAACGTGGCGTCGTCGAGGCCGATGGTGCGGCGCGTGCCGGTGTGGGCGCGCAGCGGGGCGAGTTTCGCGGAGATGGTCATATCAGTGTCCTGCCGGAGGAATCACGCTGGAAACGGAGTGCATCGAAAAGCTGCAATGAAAAGAACTGCGCCGAAAACAAAATGCGCGGTGGATGTGGATCACATCGGCCCGCGCATGCAGTTTTCGAGTCAATTCAAGTGTTTGCGAGATTTTATCACGCGGGTTTTGCCGCCGTAACCCCCATGCGCCGCTACACTAGGCGCCCGCCAAAACCGTGTTTTTACTGAAGAATTCCCGTTGAAGCGTGCCGATTTCCATTACGACCTTCCTGAAGCGCTGATCGCGCAGGCGCCGCTCACCGAGCGCTCCGCCAGCCGCCTGTTGTGCGTGCCGGCGGGCGCGGAACCGTTCGCGGATCTGCACGTGCGCGATTTGCCACCGTTGCTGGCAGCGGGTGACCTGCTGGTGTTCAACGACACGCGGGTGATTCCTGCGCGCCTGTTTGGCTCCAAGGCGACCGGCGGCCGCGTCGAAATCCTGATCGAGCGGCTGCTGCCGGAGAACGAGGCGCGGGCGCAGATCGGTGCCAGCAAAGCGCCGCGGCCGGGCAGCCGCATCACGCTGGATGCGGGCGGTGAAGTGGAGGTGGTCGGCCGCGATGGCGCGTTCTATCGTCTGCGTTTCCATATCGATGGCGCACTCGAATCCTGGTTGTTGCATGCGGGACGCCTGCCGTTGCCGCCGTATATCCATCGTGAACCCGGCGCGGACGATGACGAGCGCTACCAGACCGTGTTCGCGCGTGAGGTGGGGGCGGTGGCGGCCCCAACTGCGGGATTGCATTTCGATGAAGCGTTGCTTGCGGCGTTGCGCGCGCGGGGCATCGAGTTCGGACATGTCACGTTGCATGTCGGCGCGGGGACGTTCCAGCCGGTGCGGGTGGATGACCTGCGCGAGCATCGGATGCACAGCGAGTGGTTGAATGTCGGCGCGGAACTGGTGGAGAAAATACGGCGCACGCGCAGCATGGGCGGCCGTGTGATCGCAGTTGGAACGACGGTCGTGCGCGCGCTGGAAAGCGCCACACGCATCAATGAAGCCGGCAATGGCGAGCCGCAACCGTTTGCCGGTGAGACGCAGATCTTCATCCTGCCCGGTTACCGGATTCGCAGCGTGGATGCATTGCTGACCAATTTTCATTTGCCGGAAAGCACGCTGTTGATGCTGGTGTCGGCGTTTGCGGGGAAGGAGCGGATCATGGCGGCGTATGCGCATGCGATTGGGGAGGGTTACCGGTTTTTTTCTTATGGGGATGCGATGTTGTTGTGGCCGGAGAATCATTCGTGATGATGCGTGTTGTTGCTTTTGCTCGTCATTCCCGCGAAGGCGGGAATCCAGCGACTTTCGTGCGGTTG
>JBBJNO010000252.1:0-3307 GCA_037720875.1 Luteimonas sp.
GGGTTTGTTCCTCGTACAAGAAGGCTTCGATCAGCGCGGACGTGGCGAGGATCTTGTCGCGCGGCGAATACAGCAGGTTCGCGCGCGGCACATGGGTGGCGCACACCGGCTTGCATTTGCCGCAGCGCAGGCAGTCCTTGATGCTGTTGGCGATTTCGCCGATATCGCTTTGCTGCATGATCAGCGATTCGTGGCCCATCAGGCCAAACGACGGCGTGTAAGCGTTGCGCAGGTCGGCGCCAAATTCAGGCAGGTTCAGCAGCTTGCCTTTGTTGAAGCGCCCTTCCGGGTCGATGCGCAGCTTGTAGTCGCGGAACTCGCTGATTTCGTCTTCGGTCAGAAATTCGAGCTTGGTGATGCCGATGCCATGCTCGCCCGAAATCACGCCATCGAGCGAACGGGCCAGCTTCATGATGCGGGCCACGGCGCCATGCGCGTCTTGCAGCATCGCGTAGTCGTCGGAGTTGACCGGCAAATTGGTGTGCACGTTGCCGTCGCCGGCGTGCATGTGCAGCGCCACGAACACGCGCGAACGCAAGATCTTTTGATGGTGCGCGCTGCACTCGTCGAGAATCAGCTTGAAGGCGGCGCCGTTGAAAATCTGGCGCATTTGCGCGCGGATTTCCTGCTTCCACGAGATGCGCACCGTGCGGTCCTGCACCACGTCGAACAAGGTGGCGTCAGGCTGCTGCACCAGGCGCGCGTCAAACACCACGGCCATGCGGTCCATGCCGAGCGCGTACAGCGATTCTGCGGCGTCGCGCAGCGGCTTGTCGAGATTAGCCAGGATGAAGGCCCAGCGCGCGCGGGCGCCGTTCAGCACGTCCTGCGCCTGCGGCACGCGGTCGCCCAGCATTTCCTCGGCGCCGATCGATTCGCCTGAAGCGTCGTCGCTCTTGCCCACGGGCAGATGGCCTGCTGCGAAAAAGTCGATCAGGCTGTCGGCCAGCTGCAGCTTGTTCTTGATCGACAGCTCGATGTTGATGCGCTCGATGCCGTCGGTGTATTCGCCCATGCGATTCAGCGGGATGACCACGTCCTCATTGATCTTGAAGGCGTTGGTGTGTCTGGCAATGGCCGCCGTGCGGGCGCGGTCAAGCCAGAACTTCTTGCGTGCTTCGGGGCTGACGGCGACAAAGCCTTCGCCCACGCGGGTGTTCGCAATACGCACCACTTCCGAGGCGGCCTGCGCGACCGCGTTCTCGTCATCGCCGACGATGTCGCCGAACAGTGCCATCTTGGGCAGCACGCCGCGCTTGGACTTGGTGGCGTAGCCGACGGCGCGCAAGTAGCGTTCATCCAGGTGCTCCAGGCCCGCCAGGCGCACCGTGGCGAAGGCGTCGCCGCCCTTGGCCGGCAAGCCGTCCAGGTAGTCTTTGATCTCGACGATCGACGGAATCGCGTCGCGCGCCTGGCCGAAGAATTCAAGGCAGACGGTGCGTGCGAACTTGGGCATCCTGTGCAAGATCCAGCGACCTGATGTAATGAGGCCGTCGCAGCCTTCTTTCTGGATGCCCGGCAGGCCGGAAAGGAACTTGTCGGTCACGTCCTTGCCCAGGCCTTCTTTGCGGAACTTGCTGCCCTCGATGATCAGTTCTTCGGTCCGAAACGGCGCGTCGCGCCGCTCACCACGCACCGAAGGATGGGTCCATTCGAGCTTGAACTTGGCCACCGGCGCATCGTGGATCTTGCCCAGGTTGTGTTCAAGGCGCGTGACTTCCAGCCAGTCACCGTTCGGGTCGACCATGCGCCATGAGGCCAGGTTGTCGAGCGCGGTGCCCCACAACACGGCCTTCTTGCCGCCCGCATTCATGGCGATATTGCCGCCGATGCAGGACGCCTCGGCCGACGTCGGATCGACCGCGAACACGAAGCCTGCTTTCTCAGCCGCGTCGGACACGCGCTTGGTGACCACGCCGGCGCCGGAATAAATGGTGGCGTATTCGCGGTCCACGCCGGGCAGCATGGTCATTTCGACGTCGCCCAGCGTGATCAGTTTTTCCGTGTTGATGACGGCCGACATGGGCGTGAGGGGAATCGCCCCGCCCGTGTAGCCAGTGCCGCCGCCGCGCGGGATGATGGTCAGGCCAAGTTCGATGCAGCCCTTGACCAGGCCGGCCATTTCATCTTCAGTATCGGGCGTGAGAACGACAAATGGATACTCGACGCGCCAGTCAGTGGCGTCGGTCACGTGGGCCACGCGCTTCATGCCATCGAAGCAGATGTTATGTTTTTCCGTGTAACGGCCCAGCACCTTGACGGTCTTCTTGCGCAGGTCCCAGGTCTGACGGAATTCATTGCCGAAGTCTTCCACCGCGCGGCTGGCCGCCTTGAGCAGTTTTTCAACGCTGGCGCTGCGCATGCGCGCCGTTTCAGAATCCGGATCATCGCCGTCGCTGGTGTCCACCGTTAGGCGCCGCTTGTCGACTTCGGCCAGCCGGTGGTGCAGCGCGTCGATCAGTTCCTGGCGCCGCTTCGGGTTGTCCAGCATGTCGTCTTGCAGGTAGGGATTGCGCCGCACCACCCAGATGTCGCCCAGCACCTCGTACAGCATGCGCGCAGAACGGCCCGTCTGGCGTGCACCGCGCAGCTGGTCGAGCAATTCCCAGGACGACTCGCCAAGCAGACGGATGACGATTTCGCGATCCGAGAACGAGGTGTAGTTGTAGGGAATTTCGCGCAGGCGGGTCGCTGCGTGGCCGTTCGGCGTTTCCGCCAGCAAGGCGGTAATGTGTGCGGGGGCGTTCATGTATGCTTGACTTTGCGACTGACCCTATGGGGAGTCCATTCTAGCGTATTGCGGTGCAACACGCAGCAGCGCGGGGCGTTTTTGACATGGTGCAAAAAGTCAATTACTCGTTGAATCGCTGGTAAAACGTGTATTTTTCGAAATATTTGTTCGACATACTGCCTTGTGAGCGTTTGAAAATTGCCGGAATCGCCGCAAGGCAATCGATCTGAAGGCACGCTCGAACCTGCGCTAGCTGCGTGTCCGTGCGCCCATCCGTGCGCGGATCTGGGCGCCATAGCGTTCGCTGGCGCTAACCGTGTCGCCACATTTCAAACCCAGCCGGAAGGTGCCGTCGCCCGCCGCGTCGAGCGTTTGCAACTGATCGACGCGCACGATTACACTGCGGTGCACCTGCATGAAGCTGTCCGGATCGAGCCGCCTTGCCAGGGCGCCGAGCGGGGTGCGGTGCATGATGCTGCGCCCGGCCTGGTGCAGCATCACGTAGTTTCCCGAGGCCTCGATCCAGCGCACGTCGGCCAGCTGCACGCACTCGATCCTGCCGACCGATTTGACGCT
>JBBJNO010000252.1:3317-3828 GCA_037720875.1 Luteimonas sp.
TGAGCTGCAGCAGGTACTGCCCTGCGTCGGCCACGTAGGCGCGCAGCGCCTCGCCATAGCCCGCACGCTGGCGCTGTTCGAGCATCAGCGCTGCGCGTGCAATGGCGCCCGCCAGGCGCTCGTCGTTGAGCGGCTTGAGCAGATAGTCGAGCGCATGCACCTCGAACGCATCAACGGCAAAGGCATTATGGGCCGTGACGAAGATGACCAGCGGCGGGTTGGCGCCGGCAGCGAGCGAACGCGCCAGCACCAGTCCGGAATCGGCCGGCATCTGGATGTCGAGGAACACCACATCGATCTCGGTTTCGGCCAGCACGCTATTGGCGCAGGCCACGCTGGCGCATTCGGCGACCACGTGCCAGCCCGGATAGTCCGCCAGCGCCCACCGCAGGTTGACGCGGGCCGGTTCTTCGTCGTCGACGATCAGCGCGCGGATCGTCATACCGCGAGCGCATGGCGCGGCATGCTGATCGACACCAGGAAGCGGCCGTCCGTCGGGCCGGCGACTAGC
>JBBJNO010000253.1:0-3811 GCA_037720875.1 Luteimonas sp.
CTTGAAGGGCAGGGCTAAAGCCATGTTCTCGAAAATCCTGATCGCCAATCGCGGCGAGATTGCCTGTCGCGTAATGCATACAGCGCGCAAACTTGGCATCCGCACGGTCGCGGTGTTTTCCGAAGCCGATGCCGATGCGCAGCACGTGCGACTGGCGGACGAGGCTTATCCGATCGGCGGGCCGCGGCCGCAGGACAGTTACCTGCGGAGCGATGCGATCCTTGATGTAGCCAGACGCTCCGGCGCGCAGGCCATCCATCCGGGCTATGGATTCCTCAGCGAGAACGCGGATTTCGCCGAAGCGGTCGAAGCGGCCGGCATCGTCTTCATCGGCCCCAAGGCGCATTCGATGCGCAAGATGGGCAGCAAGGCCGGCGCCAAGGAATTGATGCAGGCGGCAGGCGTGCCGGTGGTGCCTGGCTACACCGGCGAGAACCAGGATCCTGCGCATCTGCATGCCGAAGCAGACCGCATCGGTTACCCGCTGATGATCAAGGCCGCGCACGGCGGCGGCGGCAAGGGCATGCGCATCGTGCGCGATACCGATGAATTCCTTGCCAGCCTGCAAAGCTGCCAGCGCGAGGCAAAAAACGCATTCGGTCGCGACCGCGTATTGCTGGAGCGCTACATCGACACGCCGCGTCACGTCGAGATCCAGATCTTCGGCGACGACCAGTGCAACATGATCCATCTCAACGAGCGCGAGTGCTCGGCGCAGCGCCGCTACCAGAAGGTGCTGGAAGAATCGCCGTCGACCTTGCTCACGCCGCAGATGCGCGCGGCGATGGGACAGGCTGCCGTCGAGGCCGGGCGCGCGATCGATTACGTCAATGCGGGCACCGTGGAATTCATCGTCGGCGCCGATGGCCCCGGGGTTGCAAGCGCGTTCTATTTCATGGAGATCAACACGCGCCTGCAGGTTGAGCATCCGGTGACCGAACTGGTGACCGGGCTCGACCTCGTCGAATGGCAACTGCGCATCGCCGCCGGCGAGTCGTTGCCGTTGCAACAGGAGCAGATCGCGCAGACCGGCCACGCCATCGAAGTGCGGTTGTATGCCGAAGATCCGGAAGCGGGTTTCCTGCCCGGCTCCGGCAAGCTCGAACGCCTGCGACTGCCCCCGCCTTCGCCATACGTGCGGATCGATTCGGGTGTGGTCGAAGGCGACACCGTCAGCATCTTCTACGACCCCATGATCGCCAAACTCATCGTCTGGGACGCAGACCGTCCGCGGGCACTCGCGCGGATGCGCGAAGCGCTGGCGCAGTGCGATATCGAGGGGCCGAAATCCAACATCGAGTTCCTCGAAACACTGGTGCGCCACCCCGCCATCGTCGACGGCATCATCGATACCGGCTACCTCGATCGCCACCTCGATGAATTCATGCCCGCACAGTCAGCCGACGACGGCCTGCTGGTCGCCGCCACGGTCGCGCAATTGCTGCAGCAGGAACACGCCCAGCGCGAACTCGCCCTGCAGTCGCACGAACCCGACTCACCCTGGGCCATCAATGACGGATGGCGGCTTGGCCATGCCGGCTGCCGCACGCTGGCATTCGAGCATCGCGGCAGCCGTGTCGAGGTGACCGGGCACGGCAGCGATGGCGCGTATCGCATCGAGCACGGCGGGCACACTGTTACCGTCTCCGGCGCGCGCCTGACCGATGGCGTGCTCAGTGCACGTTTTGACGATGAAGGCCGGAGGTATTCCGTTGCAATGGGTGCGACCACGCTGGATATCCACGATGGCGTGCAGCGCCTGCGCCTGGCGCCGCTCGCGCTGTATCGCTTCGAGCAGGTCGATGCAGGTGGTAGTGGCCATCGCGTCGTGTCGCCGATGCCAGGCCGCATCGTGCTGGTAAAAGTGGCGGCCGGTGATGTCGTCGTCGAGGGTCAGGAGGTGCTGGTGATGGAAGCGATGAAGATGGAGCTCAGCTTGAAGGCGCCGCGCGACGGCACCGTGGCCGAAGTGCGCGCGATGGTGGGTGATGTCGTCGATGGCGACGCGGCGCTGGTGACGCTGGAGCCTTGAGATGGCCATGGCGGACACCGTGCGCATCGTCGAGGTCGGTCCACGCGACGGCTTGCAGAACGAGAAGACCGCGATCGCCACCGCCGACAAGATCGCGTTGATCGATCGCCTGTCGGCCACCGGCCTGCAGACGGTCGAGGCGACCAGTTTCGTCAGTCCGAAATGGGTGCCGCAACTCGCAGACGCCGCCGATGTGTTCGCCGGCATCGCACGCCAACCGGGCGTGCGCTATCCGGTGCTGGTGCCCAACGTGCAAGGTTACGAGCGCGCGCGCGCGGCGGGCGCCGAGGAAGTGGCCGTGTTCACCGCGGCGTCGGAAGCGTTCAACCAGAAAAACATCAATGCCTCGATCGACGAATCGATTGAACGTTTCATACCGG
Source organism: Luteimonas sp. (assembly GCA_037720875.1). GTDB lineage: Bacteria > Pseudomonadota > Gammaproteobacteria > Xanthomonadales > Xanthomonadaceae > JALYOU01. The sequence continues at coordinate 2,413 of JBBJNO010000253.1, forward strand.
TGCTTGAACGCGCCAAGGCCGACGGTGTCGCCGTGCGCGGCTACGTCTCGACCGTGCTCGGTTGCCCCTACCAGGGCCATGTGCCGGTCGCGGATGTCGTCCGCGTCGCCAAACGCCTGCATGCGCTGGGTTGCTACGAAATCTCGCTGGGCGACACCATCGGCGTCGGCACGCCGGGCAAGGCCCGCGCGATGCTGAAAACCGTCGCCGGCGAAGTCCCCATGTCGGCGCTCGCGATCCACTTTCACGATACCTATGGCCAGGCCCTCGCCAATATCCTTGCCTGTCTTGAGGAAGGCGTCGCCGTGGTCGACTCCGCCGTCAGCGGGGCCGGCGGATGCCCTTACGCCATGGGCGCCAGCGGCAATGTCGCCAGCGAAGACGTGGTCTACATGCTGCATGGCCTCGGCATCCGCACCGGCATCAACCTGGACAAGCTCGCCGAAACCGGACGCTGGCTGGCATCGCTGCTGGGGCGCGACACCGGCAGCAAGGCGGGCAAGGCGCTCGCCGCGGGATGAACACAACGCCGTCGCCGGATCGCCCGCAAACCGCGTCCGAACGCGACGAGACGGCGGCCACGCTGCAGGCGCTCGAACGTGCCTGCGAAGATCCCGCGTTGCCGGCACCGCTGCGCGATCTGATCTGCCGTGCACGCGACGCCTTGCGCAACGCGGATGTCCTGGCCGAATCCGCCCAGCAACGCTACCGCGCCCTGTTCGATGCGGTACCCGACCCGGTCAGCGTGCTGGATGCAAACGGCATCGTGCTCGACCTCAACATCCAGGGCCTCAAGCTGAGCCAGCTGTTCGTCGCCGGCGTACCCGGGAATCCGTCCGATGTCGCGGTGTGCCGCGCCGTGTCGGCCATCGCCAGCAGCCTGGGGCTTGGCCTGGTCGCCGAAGGGGTCGAATCCGAAGTGCAGCGCCAGTTCCTGCTGCAGCTGGGCGTACCGGTGGGGCAAGGGTTCCTGTTTGCACCAGGGCTCACTGCGGATGATGTCGCGCGGTGCCTGAAACTCGACATGGACACCCATGCGCATGCGTGATGTGGACCATGCCCCCTTGCACGCCGACGTTGCTATCAGACCGGTCACGCCCGCGGACGATGCCACCGTCGCTGGCATCATCCGCCGGGTGATGCCGGAATTCGGTGCGGTCGGCGACGACTTTGCGATCAACGATCCGGAAGTGGACTGGATCAGCCGTGCTTATGCCACATCGCGGTCGGCGTACTTTGTCGTGGAGCGCAACGGCGTCGTCGAGGGTGGCGGCGGCGTGGCACCGCTGGACGGAGGCGACGCTGACACATGCGAGCTGCGCAAGATGTATTTCCTGCCAAGCCTGCGTGGCCTGGGCGCAGGCGCGGCGCTGATGACGCAATGCCTGGACGCCGCGCG
>JBBJNO010000025.1:0-14712 GCA_037720875.1 Luteimonas sp.
CAGCCTCAGATCGGCGCCGACGTCCCCGTCGCCCGCGATGGCAACATCGCCGCGTGGCGAATTCACGCGCACGATCTGGCTTGTGTAGTGCGGAACTTGCTCCGCTGCTTCGCATCTAGTTGCTGAACCTGAGCCTCTGGCCGGATCAGCAGGCGGGCGCAATCTCCGAGAGCGCCCGCGCGGTAATTGACCCACCAGCACTATCGACGTCTGGTGGACGCTGCTTCTGTGCTTGATGCTTAATTCCAGTTATCGATCTTGATGTCGTTGGGCGACGGCCTGCCTTCACCTATTTCGACGAGGTCTCTACCGCCCGCGACCGTATCCGTCGCGGGCCTTTTCAGTATAGAGAGCGCAATTCGATACGTGTTCATGAAGAGCGCACTCCACTTCTGTTTCCCTTGCCGCTGTTTCCCATGGTCGGATAGCCGATAAATCCCGGCTGTAAGAAAATGTGGACGCTTCAGCCAGGTCCCGGAACATGGATCGATACGATCTGGCCTGACTGCGAAGCAAAGGGATCAGTCCAATTTGTAGGGCGGAATCGACGCAGTCGCGTCCGCCGAATGTGGCAAAGCAACCCGTTCAATTCCGTCCCCCAGATATCTCCGCGACCGGAACGACATGCGGCGGAAGCCGCTACGCGGATTCCGCCCTACGAGGTCTACGAGGTCTACGCGGTCTTCGCTTTTTGGCGTGCCCGCGCCGTAAAGCGCGCCGAGCACCGCAGGGCGGCGCGGCCGTAGAGGCGCCCATGTTTGAGCGAAGCGAGTTTGGGCGCCGTGCCGTGCCGACCGAGGAGCGCAGGGCACCGCCGCAGGCGGCGCGCGTCCGGCGCAGATGGTTTTGGTTACTTTTGCCGCAACAAAAGTGACCCGCCGTCAGGCGGAAGCTCTTGAGCTTGGTCTGCGTGAAAAGTCTGACCCTTGTTTTTGAAGAAAAGGAGTCAGGCTGAACTACCCCTGTTTTACACAAGCAGCGATGCCCGACCCGCCGACCACGACCCGGTCGCGTCCTTCGTGTTTCGCGCGGTAGAGCGCCTGGTCTGCCGCACCGATCGCCTGCTCGGGCGATGTGGTCGCATCGGGCACCAGCGCCACGACGCCGATGCTCAAGGTGATGTGCGATGCGACCGTCGAGGCCCGATGTGGGATACCCAGTTGACGTACGGCCTCGAGCAGCCGGGTCGCCGCGGCGGAAGCGGCTTCGGGCGTGAGGTTGGCGAGCAGCAGGACGAATTCCTCGCCGCCGTAGCGCGCCGCGACATCCGCGCCCGAGCGCGCCTGCGCCTGCAGGGCGGCGGCGACGCGGATCAACGCGGTATCGCCAGCCTGATGCCCATAGGTGTCGTTGTAGGCCTTGAAGAAGTCGATGTCGCACAGGATGACGGCCAGCGATGCGCCGCGCTGGCGATGGTCTTCCCAGAGTTCCACGAGCGCGGCGTCGAACGCCGAACGGTTGGCGATGCGGGTCAATCCATCGTGCGACGCCATGCGCCTCAGGACCTCGTTCGCTTCACGCAATGCGTCGGTGCGTTCGGCGACGGTCTGCTCGAGACGATCTTCGTTGCGCTTGACCGCGAGCCTGTTGTCGGCCGCGATCAGCCGCAGTCGTTCGGCGATGGCCAGCGCGAACGCCAGCATCGCGAGGCCGAAAGCCAGCGGAAAGAGCGCCGCGAAGGCCGGCAGGTCGGGCACCAGTCCCGCCTGTTTCAGCATGAATATCGTTCCAGCCACCGCGAGTGCGACCACCGCGATGGGGATCGACTTCACGCGCACGCTGCCGCGCATCACGGCCACGACCGCGGCACCGCCGAGCGACAGGGTGCCTGCCGCCGTGCCCAGCACCGCGATCGTGTTGGCCACCCACCAGTAGCGGGGAAACAGCGGGAAGGCCGTGAGCAGGAGCAGGAAGATCGGCTTGAACAACCAGCGATCGATCCGCGGCATGATCCGATCGGCTTCGATGATTCTCCTCAGGAAACCGATGGTGCACAGCGCATACAGCACGCCGAGGTAGAGGCTCGCATAGTTGCCGACAACCTGCGCGCGTCCCCACAGGGCGACGAATGCGAAAGCCTCGAAATGCATCTGGTAGAGCACGCCAATGAGTGCGAAGCCCGAGAACCACAGGTAGATGCTCTCGCGGGTGGCGCCGAACGCGAACAGGGAGTAGATCCCGATCACCAGGCCAATCCCGAACAGCACCCCGTAGAGCCAGGTATCGTGTGCGTCGGTTCTTGCCAGCGCGGGCTCGCTGGTCAACACGTAGTCGAGCGCGACGGCAGTCCTCGAGTTCAGGCGGATGGTGAGCGCGGTGGTCGAGCGCGGCTGCAGCGTCAGGCGCACCACCGCGTGGCGTGATTGCACGTCGCCGGAGGCGCTGCCGTCCTGACCGATCCGCAACTGGCGCGTCGCGGAGCCGGATCGCACATGGATATCCTGCACGTGCTTGGTGCCCCGCCGAAGCACCAGGATTCGATGGAGCGGCTCGTCGCCGGCATTCTCGAGCTCGAACCGGATCCAGTGCGGGTAGCGGACGTAGCCCAGGTTCGGCGCGCGCGACGAGGGCGGCAAGGCCTTGTGGTCGTGGCGGCCGGCGGCCACGTCCGCCATCGCGAATGCGGCGTGCGGATCCGGAATCACCAGCAGGTGCGGGCCGAGCGGGATGGTTTCCCGTCCGGGATCGACCACGAGCGCGAGCGTGGGGCCCGACGCCGCGAGCACCACGGCCAGCAGCAGCGTTGCGTAGAACGTTCGAAGCGCGCTGCCACGAGCCATGATCCGGATCCCTGCGGCTCCGGCAATGCCGTGCCGGCCGATAAGAGAACCTGTGTAGTCGTCCAGTGGGGAGGTGTCAACCATTGCTGGTCGCGGGTGCCGATGCCATGTTGAGCTCGACACTCAACTGCATGTTTTCAAGCTGCAGAACAGGAAGAGCGTCAACACGGCTATGGAGGCGGCCGATGACAGGACGTAAGCCGACGCTGCAATCATGCGAGTTGATGGGCGCTCGTAACGATAAGTAAGCAAGAACACGGCCCCGCACAAAAACGACAGCACGAGTGAGCTGGCGTAAAGCCATTTGGGAATGTCGTACTCGATCCCGATGGCAATGGCTGCCGATGACATCAATATCTGCACCAGAAAGCCGGTGAGCAGAAGCGCCGTTGATTTATGCGACTTGATTGAAAGCACGATGGTCTCGGCTGGGTTTTATTGAACAGGTTCGGCGGGTGGCAACAGATTCGATTTGCCGACTGTCAGCGCCACGCATTCAGCTTCATGTACTATCGGCAGAAACTGCAGAAACCGGGGTTCAGAAACCGGGGTCAGAGTCTGAGGTTTCCCCACAAATATTCCTTGCAAGTCAGTGTGTTGCGAAATATTCTGCGGGAAAACAGCGCGTGCATGACGAGATTTTTTCCTCACGGTCGGCAAACCAAGAGGACATCCCGCCATGCACGCGAAGACAGTATTGCAAACCTGTTTGGCCCCTGCACTAGAGCAAATACATGCGCGTCGCGCCCATGCGTTACTTGGCGCGGTCACGGCATTGATCATGGGACGACGCTTGGTGTTGATGGATTTGGCGCGCTCGTGGCCTGGCGCTGAGCGTGTTCGCGCGCCACTGAAGTGCTTGGATCGTTTGCTCAGCAATCGCGCGCTGCATCTGGAACGACGCTTGTTTTACGCGCTGATCTGCCGATGGTTATCACGCGGCAATCAATTGTTGGTGCTCGTCGATTGGTCGGATCTGAAGCGCGATGGCAGCTGGCACCTGTTGCGTGCCGCGGTGCCGGTGGGCGGCCGCAGTGTCACGATCTACGAAGCGGTTTACTCGGAAGCCGAGAAGGCGACACCCCACGTCGAGAAGGCGTTTCTCGGCACGCTCAAGTCCCTGCTGCCGGCGCACGTGACCCCGATCATCGTCACCGATGCCGGCTTTCGCGGGCCGTGGTTTCGCAGCGTTGAAGCACTCGGCTGGCATTGGCTTGGACGCGTGCGCAATACCACGCTGGTTCTGAGCAAACACAAGGCAGGTGCGGCTGCGGGTTGGGTTTCCTGCAAGACGCTGTATTCGAGCGCCACGACAAGCGCGCGTGATCTGGGCACGTTCGACGTGGCACGCAGCCATCCGCTCCCGTGTCGTCTGCTGGTGTTGCGCAAGGCACCTCTGGGTCGAAAGCATCGAACACGGCGCGGCGCGGTGGCCGCCAACTCAAACAGTCGTGTCAACGCGAAGCGTGAGCAAGAGCCGTGGCTACTGGCCGCATCGCATTCATTGGATACGCTCAAAGCCAATCAGGTTGTTGCGATGTATGCCAAGCGTATGCAGATCGAACTTGCGTTCCGGGACATGAAATCGCACCGCTACGGCTGCGCCTTCGAAGACAGCCTGACCCGCAAAGGGCATCGGCTGGAAATACTGCTATTGATTCATGCACTGGCCGGCTTTGCAGCGTGGTTGGTCGGACTCACTTCAGCCGCCGTTGGCCAAATGTTGCGCCTGGCACCAAGCGGCACCGCGCAACGATCTGGCTATTCATTACTTCGTCTCGGTTGGGAAGCACTACGCCGCGACTGGCTGCGCGACAGTGACCGAGCACTGCGAGAAACTATCCGAAGGCCGCCGCCAGAACTAGCCGCGACATGGTGCCTCACATGAATATTTGTGGGGAAACCTCAGACTCTGACCCCTGTTTTTGCTCCAAATCAAAAAAACTAAAGTCGGGGCGGGAGCAGGACGCCTACAGGGTTTCGTAGATCGACCTCACCAGCTCGTCGGGCTTGATGAAGGCCTTGCCCAGCAACTCATCGGTGGCAGCGGTCGGTTTGGCGGCGACCACCTGCGCCAGCGTCCTGCCTTCCGCCTTCAGCGCGGCGATACGATCGCGGTACTCGGTGAGCATGGCGCCGTACCTGGCGAGTTCGGCGCGGTTGCTGACCGGGCCGTGGCCGGGGACCACGATCGTCCCTGCATCGCTCAAGGCGAGTCCGCGCTCGACCGCCGCCAGCATGCCGCCGATGCTGCCGCCGGACTCGGCGTCGATGAACGGATACAGCCCGTTGAAATACACGTCGCCCATGTGCAGCACGTTGGCACGCTCGAACTTCACCAGCGCGTCGCCGTCGGTGTGCGCTTGCGCGACGTGCTTTACGCGCACGGTGTCGCCGTTGAGATGCAGGGTAAGGTCGCTGGCGAACGTCACCACCGGCAAGGCCGCGCCGGGCGCGGCGGGAATCTTGTCGCCCCGAAGCAGCTGTTCAACGCCCATGCGCTTGCGCACGTTGTCGTGCGCCAGTATCACCGCGCCCGCCTTGCCGAAGTTTTCGTTGCCGCCGGTGTGGTCGCCGTGCCAATGCGTGTTGACGACAAATCGCAGCGGCTTGTCGCTGAGCGTCGACAGCGCCGCACGGATCTTGTCGGAGAGCGGGGCGAACTGATCGTCGATCAGGAACACGCCATCGGCACCAGCGCTCGCCACCATGTTGCCGCCCGCGCCGGTGAGCATGTGCGTGCCCTCGCGCAGCGCCGAAGTCTTGATCTCGACCCCGGAAAAATCCCGTTGCGCGGACGCCAGCAACGGGAGGGCGGCGACCGCGAGTGCGGCCAAAAAGCGGATGTTGCGCATCGTGGGTCTCCAGGGGATTGGTGGGTAAGGGGGCCGTGCGGCAGGAGCATAGCGAACCAGGTCACCGGCGTCGCCACGTTCGCGGCTTGATCGCGCTTCCTGAAGCAGATCCGGACTTTCTTTACCGGCCCACGCTGGCTTTGTTTTTGCGGCGGAAGCCGCTGCGCGAAGCGCTCCTCAACAGCGAAGCTGGTCAGTCCGCCCTACGAGGTCTAACCCAGCCTACGATCCTACGAGCATCAAGCGGCATCCCTCAGGACACCGTCCTGTAGGCGAGAGAAATGCATCGAAAGTTTCATGAGCAAGAGCCAATGTCCCGCCTGAGATAGTATTCCGACCCGCCGCGGATTGGCGGCTAAAAATCTCTGCATGGGTACGGATTGCATTTGATCGAATAGCACAATTGAATCTTCTTCAATGCCTGCACCCGCAGGCAAAAAGAATACATTTGATATCTCTTGCGCTGTCGCTGATGTAATTTTATTTTCGATGGCCTGAACGCTGACTCCAAAGGCTGCGAGCTGCGTGCTCCACTTACTAATTCGAACAAGTGGAGCCACCGTGACCATGGCCGGGTCGTCTCTTTCATTTTGAGCCGATATATCACAGCTATTTGAAAGCACAACGACGCGGGTTGTTACAACGTCGACGGCATCTATTCCAACTATTACGTACGGCGCATCGTCATATGCATCGCCTTGTAGTTGGTAATCGAAATCAAGATTCGAAAAATACGCAAGTCCTTCGTGCATGTTTCGCAAATCGTTGTATAACTTTTTTCGTTCGGACGCAGCCAACCAACTTGGGAGGTAAACAAAAGCGTCGTCAAGATCAATAGGCATGCTCAGTCGAGAAAGATAGCCAGATGATTTGCCATGAGGTGCGAAACTTCATGGCCCATGGAGCGTTGACGTTCCGCTAAACCGGAAGCTAACAGCCGAAAATCTTCTTCAGCCGGAACGTTTTCCGCATAAGTCCAGTTGGTATTAGCAGATGACGCTGGTGTATCTAACAGCGTGTAAGCCCTTTCAAGATACTGAGTAACAAGCACTGGCTCTCGCACCTGGGCAGCCGCGCATGTCAATCCGCTGATCAAACCGAGCGCAACGATCGGGCCAGCGCTACTAAGCGAACCGAGCGAAGCAATCAAATTAATATTCGGGTTCATAGCGCTCCAGGGCCTCCTTAGTCAACAGGCTGAAAAAGAGTGTCTTTTCTTCCTCATGAGCTAGGTCAAACATATGTGGAAATGTCGCAGAAAAATCTGGGAAAGGGCCAGAATTGATGACGTCAATATCCAAAACCAAGCCAGTCACAGGCTCACGGCCTGGAATGGTGACCGATGCAGGAAAAGCCAACTGCACCACATTGGCGTAAGGGTAATGTTTATTTTCTCGTCGTACATGCACAGGCTGAAGATCGTTCACAACATCATCGCCGAGCTCAATCTTGACCCGAGTCACATCGGAGATTGCTGACCCCTCCGGGACTTCAAGCAAATTGACATATTTCACCGAAAAGCGCTCCACCAATCCTATAACACCGGTGTCAAGCGCAGCAGCAATCGTTTCTCTCATCAAATGACTAAAATTATTCCAGCCCGGATAGGGCGCTCGCACTGCTACGGAAAGCATGCGATCACCAATCGAGATAACACCACTCTCGCCTGCCAGCCGATACTGAGGAGCATAAGTAAGATTACTATCAAGAGCTCTAATTGCTTCGGGAATATCTGCTGCAGGAAGTCGCTCAAACGTTGGAAGCGAATTATTAAAACGCTGAAAGAGTAAGCCCGGCAACAGGGTGCCCGCTTTACCAGCCGCCCCTTGAAAGCGAATTTCGCAGAGGGCCTCCAGAATCGGGTCGCGGCCCAGCCGCTTAGGACTAGAACTCATGGGAGGTTAGCTCGTTATTTGATTTCAGCATTGCATCGTGCATCGAAGATAAGTTAGCACGCCCGCACATTACGTTACTTTGTCGACGGTCCCACAGGCAATTCCACTTTATCCACACTTTGAATAACCACAATTCAAACAAGTCGCACACCCATCCATGATGACGACGGCCTTATTGTTGCACTTGTGGCACATGGTGGCGGACGGCGGGAAGGACACGCCGTCGCCGGTGACTTCGATGTCTTCGTGGCTGCCCTGGGGTTCGGCGGTGCTGGAAGAAAGAGCACCCTCACCCCGGCCCTCTCCCGCTGACGCAGGAGAGGGGGCAACAGATACGCTTACGTCAGGCTTTTTTTTTGAGCCGAGCTTCGCGAATGCCGCGCGTTTTTCGGCGATGAGGGCGCGAGTGGCTTCGCTCATGTCGGGGTCGTGCATCAGCCCGATGGACTTGAGGTGGTCTTCGATGATCGCGCCGAGTTCGGCGACCAGCGACGGCATGTACACGCCGCCGGGCTTGAAGTAGCCGCCCTTGGGATCGAACACGGCCTTCATCTCGTCGACCAGGAAGGTCACGTCGCCGCCCTTGCGAAACACGGCGGACATGATGCGGGTCAACGCGACGATCCACTGGAAGTGGTCCATCGACTTGGAATTGATGAACACCTCGAACGGGCGCCGCTGCTCGTGCTCGCTGCCGGCGTTGAGGACGATGTCGTTGATGGTCACGTACATGGCGTGCTCCACCAGCGGGGACTTGATCTTGTAGGTGCTGCCGATCAGCACTTCCGGGCGCTCGATGCGCTCGTGCATCTGGATGATGTCGGCGACGGGGAGTTGGGCCTCGATCACTTCGCGCGGCACCGCGGCGACGGCGATCGCATCGCGTGCCTTGTCTTCGGGGGTGACGACGGCGTAGCCCTTGATTTTCTGGTCGATCTTGACGGTCATTGCGGATCCTGGTGCGTGTGCGTGTTGTTGTTATCTTTGAATCTTCTGGTGCGTCACGGAGAGCACCCTCATCCCCCAAGGGGATTTCCTTCGGGGCATCCGCCCTTCGGGCACCTTCTCCCGCTGCGCAGGAGAAGGGAAAAATTTGGCACCTTCTTGAGTCGCGCCAGAGAAGGGAAGGATCACGTCCTCTCCCCGCGAACGGGGAGAGGACGTTTGAACGACTTACTTGCTGCGTGCGGCGCGCGTTGCCGCGGCCTTCTTGCCACTGGCCTTGCGGGCGGCGGTTTTCTTCACGGCAGCGGTCTTGCGTTTTGCGGTTGCGGTCGACTTCTTCACCGCGGTCGCTGCTTTCTTGACCGACTTCTTGGCAGCAGCCACGTTGCGGCGGACGGCTTTCTTCGCCGTTGCCTTCTTCGCGGCGACCTTGCGTGTGGCCTTCTTCACTGACTTCCTGGTCGCTGCCTTGCGGGCGGCGACTTTTTTGCCGACCTTCTTGGCCGCCTTGCGGGGTGCTGCTTTCTTCGTCGCTGACTTCTTGGCCACTTTCTTCGTTGACTTCCTGGTGGCTTTTTTTGCCGCCTTCTTGGCAGTCTTCTTCTTGCCCGCGCCTTTCTTCTTCAGCGCCGCGGCTTCGGCCTTGGCATTGGCACTGGCCTTGGCCAGCGACTTCTTGGCCTTGGTTACGCGCTTGCCGATGGCTTTTTTCGCCTTGGTGGCGGCCTTGCCGGCCTTGGTCGCGGTCTGCTTGACCGTGGCCACGGCGCCGCTTGCGGTGGATGCAATTGCACTGCCAATGTTGGACGCGGTGTCTTTTACGTTTTCGGCGGCCTGGGACAGCGTCGCCGTCACTCCATTACCGTTACTCATCGGGGAATCCTCGTCTCTATGTCACGGGCTTGTGCCCGTGCGCGGAATGTAGCGCGAACGTTGTATGGAATGTGCATACAACCGCGTTGGCCGTTCACGCCACTCCGGCGATATCGCATCGGCCACTGCGTACATCGCCGCCAAACATTCAAAATCCGCTCGTCCCGAGCCACTCGAAGGAGCCGTGGTGCAGCTCAGAATTTGCCGTAATAACCCTCTTTCAACGCATCAAACAGATTGGCCGCGGTGTGCATTTCGCCGTCGTATTCGATCTGCTCATTGCCCTTGACCTCGACCAGGCTGCCGTCCTCCAGCTCGAAGCGGTACAGCGTGTTTTCCAGATCCGCCTCCTTGACCAGCACGCCCTGGAAGGCGGCGGGGTTGAAGCGGAACGTGGTGCAGCCCTTCAGGCCCTGCTCGTGCGCGTAGCGGTAGATGTCCTTGAAATCCTCGTACGGATAGTCGGTGGGCACGTTGGCGGTCTTGGAGATCGACGAGTCCACCCACTTCTGCGCGGCGGCCTGCACATCGACGTGCTCCTTGGGCGAGATGTCGTCGGCCGAGATGAAGTAATCGGGCAGGCGCGCGTCGGCCTGTTCGGCGAACGGCACCGCCTTGGGATTGACCAGTTCACGGTAGGCCAGCAATTCGTACGAGAACACGTCGACCTTTTCCTTGGATTTCTTGCCCTCGCGGATGACGTTGCGCGAGTAGTGGTGCGCGAACGACGGCTCGATGCCGTTGCTGGCGTTGTTGGCCAGCGACAGCGAGATGGTGCCGGTGGGCGCGATCGAGCTGTGGTGGGTGAAGCGCGCGCCACTGTCGGCCAATGCATCGACCAGATCCGGCGCGATGGCGGCGACCTGTTGCATATAGCGCGAGTACCTGGCGTGCAGCACCTTGCCGGGGATGTCCTGGCCAAGTTTCCAGCCGTCGGCGGCCATTTCCGGCCGCAGCCGCAGCATCGCGGCGGTGACTTCGAAGTGCTCTTCCATGATGGGCGCGGGACCTTTTTCCTGCGCCAATGCCAATCCCATTTCCCAGCCGGCAACGGCCATTTCGCGCGCGATCTGTTCGGTGAACTCACACGACGCCTTCGAGCCGTACTTCATCTTCAACATCGTCACGGTGGAACCGAGACCCAGGAAACCCATGCCGTGGCGGCGCTTGCGCGCGATCTCGTCCCTTTGCTGTTGCAAAGGCAACCCGTTGACCTCGACCACGTTGTCGAGCATGCGGGTGAACACGCGCACCACTTCCTTGTATTCCTCCCAGTCGAACGTGGCCTGGTCGGTAAAGGGATTGCGCACGAACTTGGTGAGGTTGACCGAGCCGAGCAGGCAGGCGCCGTACGGGGGCAGCGGTTGCTCGCCGCAGGGATTGGTCGCGCGGATGTTTTCGCACCACCAGTTGTTGTTCATCTCGTTGACGCGGTCGATCAGGATGAAGCCCGGTTCGGCGTAGTCGTAAGTGGACACCATGATCATGTCCCACAGGTGCCGCGCCTTGAGGTGCCCGTAGATGCGGCACGCGACCAGGCCATCGTCGCGGGTGACATAGGTCTTGTGCGTGGGCCAGTCGCGCCAGACCACCAGTTCGGCATTGCCCAGGTCGAGGTCGACGGCTTCCTTGTGGTTGATCGGGAACATCAATGGCCAGTCGTCGTCGTCCTTGACCGCGTCCATGAAACCGTCGGTGATCAGCAGCGACAGGTTGAACTGGCGCAGGCGGCCGTCCTCGCGCTTGGCGCGGATGAAGTCGCGCACGTCCGGATGCGAGACGTCGAAGGTGCCCATCTGCGCGCCGCGGCGGCCTCCCGCGCTGGAAACGGTAAAGCACATCTTGTCGTAGATATCCATGAACGACATCGGCCCGGACGTGTACGCGCCGGCGCCCGACACGTACGCGCCGCGCGGGCGCAACGTGCTGAATTCGTAGCCGATACCGCAGCCGGCTTTCAGCGTGAGGCCGGCCTCGTGGACCTTGTCGAGGATGCCGTCCATCGAATCCTCGACGGTGCCCGACACAGTGCAGTTGATGGTGGAGGTGGCCGGCTTGTGCGCCAGCGCGCCGGCGTTGGAGGTGATGCGGCCGGCGGGAATGGCCCCGCGGCGCAGCGCCCAGGCGAAGCGCTCGCCCCAGTACTGTTTCTTTTCCGGCGTGTCCTCGGCGTCGGCCAGGGCCCGGGCGACGCGCTGGTAGGTGCCATCGATGTCCGCGTCCAGCGCCTCGCCCGATTTGGTCTTGAGCCGGTATTTCTTGTCCCAGATGTCCAGCGATGCAGGCTGCATCGTGATCTCCTCGTTCGAGGCTGGGTCGACCGGGCCGGACTTGACCACTTCAAGGCGCACTGTGCTCATGCTTGTCGAATCTCCTGTTGCGGCATCGGGTGGCCGCTTGAACGTTATTGGTCTTTGTTGGGCAGTACGGTTTTGGCAGTGCTGGATCGGGGCCGGCGGCGCGCGCTTGTCGCACCTGCCCGCAGGCGCATCGTGTTGTGACCGCTGCGCGCATGCGCCACCCCCATCGGAGTTGATTCTGTCGGCAAACCCCACAAGTTGGGCTTCCCCCGCCCCGCCGACCCCAAGATGTAGTGGCGGCGTGGAGAGCCAAGCTACGCCCGGCAAGCACCGAAGTCAACCGTAAAAGTGGTGGCAGGAGAGCAGATACGACACATTGCGGCGTGGCCTGCGCAGCCGCTTTTTGACGTGGTCGGCGATGTCGTGCGTGTGTGGATATCAAGATCAAAGCCTGGTCTACCCGGGGTTGATCCGGGGGCATCCGGGCTTTTCTTGAACGCCACGGACCTTGAACGCCACGGACCCGAGGTCCCGGGAAGAAGTGAATGATTTTCGTGCCCGTCATTCCCGCGAAGAGGGGAACCCATGCCGGGAGACTCTCCACAGAGCAATATTCAGCGCTCTGACAAAGCACGGGCATGGATTCCGGCCTTTGCGGGAACGATGAGCAAGGCGACCGGATCATCGATCATTGCCCGAAACTTCATGGCTAATTCAAGGGTCTTTTCCGAAACTCAACGCGCGTGAGCTTTATATGCGCCGGGAACCCGGTTCGCTGCTTGTAGGAGCGGCTTCAGCCGCGAGCTGTTCGGCGTTCGCCGAGATGCGGCGAAGAGCTCGTGACTGAAGCCGCTGCTTACAAGTAGACAGGCTGCTGCTTGATTCATCGCCCTGCCACCGCGATTTCACACCTCTGCCACCTTTCAACACGGATAAAGACACTCCATGCGTCCACTCCCCACTTTGCTGACTTTGGCAGCTGCCGCAGCGTTCGGCGGTTTTGCCGCAACCGCGATCCTCGATAGCGTGGATACGCCTGCCTATGCCGAACCCAATGCGGCGATTACCGTGCCGGCCGTGGCCGCGCTGCCGGTGTCGGTCGATGGCCAGCTGATGCCGTCGCTGGCGCCGATGCTGCAACGGGTGACCCCGTCGGTGGTCAGCGTCCACAGCAAGCAGCGCATCCGCAACCCGTTCGCCGACAATCCGGTATTCCGGCGCATGTATCCCAACATCCCGCTGGAGCGCTTCAACGAATCGCTGGGGTCGGGCGTGATCGTCGATGCGCAGCGCGGCTACGTGCTGACTAACCACCACGTCATCGAAGGGGCGGCCGAGGTCTCGGTGACGCTGGCCGACGGGCGTACGCTCAAAGCCGAGTTCGTCGGTTCCGACGCCGATACCGACGTGGCGCTGATGCGGATCCCGGCGCAGGACCTGCGCGCGATCCCGCTGGCCAACAGCGGCAACCTGCAGGTCGGCGATTTCGTGGTCGCGGTCGGCAATCCGTTCGGAGTGGGGCAGACGGTGACGTCGGGCATCGTCTCGGCGGTGGGCCGCAGCAATTTGCCGGGGATCAACTTCCAGAACTTCATCCAGACCGACGCCTCGATCAATCCGGGCAACTCCGGCGGCGCGCTGGTCAACCTCAAGGGCGAGCTGGTCGGCATCAACACCGCCAGCTTCAATCCGCAGGGCAGCGCGGCCGGCAACATCGGCCTGGGCTTCGCGATCCCGGCCAACCTGGCCAGCGACATCATGCGGCAGCTCGTGTCCACCGGCGCGGTGCGGCGCGGCACGCTGGGCATCGAGACGCAGGATGTGGATGCGCGCATCGCGGCCAGCCTGGGCGTGAACCAGGCGCGCGGCGCGGTGGTGACGCGCGTGTATCCCGGCTCGGCCGCGGCGGCGGGCGGATTGCAGGTGGGCGATGTCATCGTCGCGGGCAACGACCAGCGCATCGACAACAGCGATGCGCTGCGTAATTTCCAGGGGTTGCAGGCCGCCGATGCGCGGGTGACGCTGGATGTGCTGCGCAACGGCCGCGAGTTACAGTTGGTCACCGGCCTGCGTGAGCCGCCGCGTGCGTTCGTCGGCAACCAGCTGGATCCGCGCCTGGCCGGCGCCACTTTTTCCGACCTGCCCGAGGCCTCGCGGCGGGCCGGCATCTCCGGCGTCATCGTCGAGAAAGTGGATCGCAGCAGCCGCGCGGGGCAGAACAACCTGCGCGCCAACGACCTGATCATCGCCAGCAGCAGCGGACAATTCAGCGACCTGCCGAGCTTCCGCGCGAGTTTTTCGCGGCAGCCGGCCGAGTTGGTCCTGCGCGTGCGCCGTGGCAATCGCACTGGCGACTTGTTGATGCAATGAAGTACCCGTAGTTACGGCCCGTCGTTACTGATCGTCCCCACTCACACAGGAGCACACCCATGAACATGTCCCCCACCGCAAGCGACAGCGTCAAAGACAACCTCGGCGAGACCGGCGGCCACATCAAGCAGGCCGCATCCGCTGCAGGCGAGGCAATCAAGGGCGCGACCGCGGCCGCTGGCGATGAGTTGCGCCTGGGCAAGGCCACGCTGAAAGCCGAACTGGCCGACGGCGCGCTCGCCGGCATCACCGCCATGGAAAACCTCGGCTCGGCCACCAGCGAGCAGATGGACGTGTTGATGGAGAAGAGCCGCGACGTGATCGACAGCGCCGCCGAGCTGATCCGCGAGCGTCCGCTGACCGCGTTCGGCATGGCGTTTGCCGCCGGTTGGCTGATCGCCAAAGTCTCGCGCAGCAGCGACAAGTAAGCTGCGCCGATGAGCGAAGCGCCGTCCACTGATTCCACCGAAGCCGACGCCGACCCGCACCACCCGCCGCCGCTGGACGAATCGCTGCGGCAGGTGCGCGATGCCGGGCGTTCGGTGTGGCAGGCGGGCGGCGATGCCAGCAAGGCGTTCCGCACGCTACTGGCGGCCGACGTGTCGCTGGCGCGCAGCGCGTTCGGGCGCACGCTGGCGTTGACCGGGGTCGCCATCACCTTCGGCGCCTCTGGCTGGTTGCTGTTGATGGGGGC
>JBBJNO010000254.1:0-3791 GCA_037720875.1 Luteimonas sp.
GCGCCCTGGGGCGCTCCTACAAGTGCACGATAACGTGCAAATCATCCCGTTGTTTCACTGAGCCGTGAAGATGAGGTTGCTGTTTGCGAGGTCGGACTGCTGGATGGAGCGTCGCGCTCCACAAGCGCAACAACCGGCTGCCGCGCCAACGCATCACCTGCAAGATCCGCCATGCCATGCAACCGCGCAATCCTGCCCCAGGCCAAGGCGAGGACCACCAACTGCGTCAGCACAAACGCAGCGACAAACCCGCCCGCACTGGCGCCATTGAATTGCAGGCGCAGCGCACCGAACAGCGCCGCCAAGCCGTAGCCGGCGATGGCCGTGCCCAGGTACACGGCGAGCACGGCGATCGGGCGCCGCAACAGCAACTTGCAGCCGCGCCACCACGCGCGCACGGCTGAACGCAGGCCGCGATCCGCGCCGAGCCAGCCGCGTCCCGCCTCCACCGTGGCGTGCGCGAGCACGAACAAGGTGATGGCGCTCCACAATGCGATGCGGCCGATGCCCTCGATGTCGCTGGCGAGGATGGCGGTATCGACTTTCTTGCCGGCCAGGCTGGTCAACCACGCACCGATGCCGATCGCGATGCCCAGCGGAAACACGGACCAGAGCAGCGTGCGCAGCATGCGGCCGTATTCGGCCAGCCCGCCTTGCAATAATTCGCCGAATCCGAGGCGGCGGCCGGCGCGGATGGACGCGATGACCATGCCGTTGAGCCATGGCGACAACAGCACAGCCAGCAATGCAGCGGCCAACGCACTGCTGCCGAGCCAGGCCATGTGGTCGCCGAGCGAGAACAGGCCATCGAGCAGCAATGGCAGGTCGCGTCCGTTGGCGATGCCGGCGGCGTGCACGGAATGGCCGAATTGGCCCTGCAGCCATGCGGCCACCGGCAGCGCGAGCAGCAAGGTCGGCAACAGCATCGCCAGCAACCACAGCAGCAGCAGGCGCCACTGCGATGCTGAAGCGAATGCGGCCATCAGAACGCGCAGGGTGCTCCGACGCGACGACATGTTCATAGGCCCACCAGCAAGGAGAGGACGGTTTGCGCGAGTGCGGCGAGGTCGCTGCTCCAGCGGCGTGCCGCGGAGCGGTCGGATTTCAGCGTGCGGCTGTCGTCGAGCTTGCTGGCATCGAGATAGATCCGGTGATCAGGATCGAGCTGTGCCGACACCGCCTTGCTGCGCGTGGTCCAGCTGAAGCGCTGCCAAGAGCGTTCACCGCTCCAGCGCACTGTCTTGCTGCTGCCATCGGCGAACTTCACCCGCAGCGTTTGCGGTACATCCGCACCCTTGCGGCGCACCACCACTGTGGTGCGCCAGGGGAATGCGCCCGCGTCTTTCTTAGCCTTCGGGTTTTTCTTCTTCCAGTCGGCGCGAAACGTCTTGACGGCCTTGTCGAGGCCCTTGCTGGTCAACTCGATGCGCTTGCCCTTGAACTGCGCGTAGCCTGCCTGCGGCAGGATCTCGTCGCTGGAGAACGTGGCGATGCTGTCATCGATTTTCCGTGTGCCGTAGACCTGATGCGCGAAGGCCTGATCGACCGCCGCACGTTGCCCGGTGCCTTCGGCCAGCGCCTCACGGAAGTCGGCGAAGCTGGGATGGCGGAATTTCCAACGCTGGTAGTACAGCTTGAACGCGCGTTCCATCGCCGGTGTGCCGACGCGTTGCTCCAGGTCGCGCAGCATGGTCGCAGTGCGCGAGTACACCGTGCCGTAACTGCGGCTGGACAAGCGGTTCCACGAGTTTTGCCCGAGCGGATCGGAAGGATCATCGAGTTGCGCTCCGAGCCGTTCGGTATCAAACACCTTCAATGCGGGGTTGATACCCAGCCACCGCATCCACGAAGTCGAGACATGCAGGTCCTGCCCGCGTCCGCGCAGCATGCGCTGGTCCCAGTACTCGTTGACGCCTTCGTCCAGCGCCGGTTCCTCGAACTCATTGGACGCGAGGATGCCGTAGAAATAACCGTGGCCGAATTCGTGGATGGTGACGAAGTCCAGGCCATAACGCTGTGGTGTCTTCGGTTCGACGGTCTTGTAGCTCGACGCAGTGAAGAATGTTGGATATTCCATGCCGCCGGCTTCGTCCGCGTTGAACGGCGGGATCACCACGGTCACGGTCTTGTACGGATACGGACCGAGCGTGCGCGAGAAGAATGCCAGTGAATCAATCGTGGCCTGCAACGCGGGTTTGGCATTGTTCCGGTATTCGGGGTGATACAGCACCTTGACCTTGACCCGCGGGCTGCCCGGTCCCGTGTACACGCCTTCCAGCGGCTTGGCGTAGCGCTTGTCGGCGGTCCATGCGAAGTCGTGCACGTCGTGCTGCACGAAGCGATGCGTGACCATGCCTTTGCGCTCCACCGGCGCGCCGCTGCCTTCAACAGGTACTTCTTCACCCGTGGCGCCGACGGTATAACCCTTGGGCACGGTCAGCTTGACGTCGTAGCTGCCGAAATCGGCGAAGAATTCGCTGTGCAGGTGGAACTCGTGCACGTTCCAGCGCGGTGCGGTGGCGCTGCGTTCGCCGGGCAGTTCCAGCACGCCGATCTTGGGGAACCACTGCGCGACCAGATGGAAAGTACCGAAGTAGCCAGTGCGTGCGGAGACGCGCGGCAACTGGTTGAAGAAATCGATGTCGATCGTGGTACTGGCGCCGGGCGCCACCGGATGCGGAAGGTCCAGCCGCACCACGGTGCGATCCGTGGACGGACCACCATCGGGATGCACGAACGTCCAGCGCACCGGCTTGCCGGCCTGCTGCACGCGCTTGAGTTCGGTGTAACCCCAGTCGCCTTCCTCGACATCGACGCCACTGCGAAAACCGAAACGCAAATTGCGTTGCTCGCTCATGAAGGTGCTGCCCGGGCCTTCGAATGCGTTGAGGTACAGGTGCAGGTACACCGCGCAGACCGGCTGGTTGCTGCGGTTGCGCCAGGTGAGGTTTTGTTTGCCGTCGATGGTGTGCTTGACCGGATCGAGCGTGGCACTGATGTCGTAATTCACCACGCGGTCGGATAGCGTGGTTGCCGTGTCGCTGCGTGGCCCGCCCCATGCGTTGTCCGCACTGGGCACGGTCACGGCAGAGGCGTTGGCGTCGGCGAACGGGATGGTGGGGCAGGCGCCCGTGCGGACTGCGTGCGATGCTGTCGTCTGTGCGTGTGCAGCGCTGCTCGCGCCGCCCAGCAGCAGCGCCAGCCAAAGGCCGGCCATGGATCGCGATTTCAGTAACAACATGCTGTGCCCCGGTCGAAACCAAACCGCAAGACTGCGGCAATCGTCCGGCACCGGCAAGCATGACCATCGCCGGATGCAGCGCGCGGCAGACCGCGTTATGGTGCGCGATCCCCGTCCATCAGGAGTGCCTGGCCATGATCCATCAAGGTAGCTGCCATTGCGGCAAGGTCGCGTTCGATGTCGAGGCCGACATCAGCGAGGCCATGGATTGCAACTGTTCGATGTGCCGCCGCCGCGGCGGCCTGTTGGCGTTCGCGCCGCGCGAGGCGCTGACGCTGAAGACGCCCGAATCCAACTTCGGCACCTACACCTTCAACAAGCACCACATCCAGCACCACTTCTGCCTGACCTGTGGCGTTTCGCCGTTCAGTGATGGCGTCGATCCGAAGAGCGGCGCGAAGATGGCTGCGATGAATGTGAGGTGTTTGCCGGACGTGGATCTGGAAGCGCTAAAGATCACCAAGGTGGATGGCGCGAGTTTTTGAAGGCATGGCCGTGGGATAGGTTGGCTTCATCACCCCATTGTTTTTGACTACGGTTTCTGAAGATT
>JBBJNO010000026.1:0-14573 GCA_037720875.1 Luteimonas sp.
GCCTGATGGTGCGCACTTCATCGTAGCCAAGGTCGGTGAAGACACGGTCCTGATACATGACCTGATCCTGCAGCGGGCGCGGGTCATGCCCTTGGCAGAATTCCAGGCTCAGTACGCCGGCCGCCTGCTGCAGGTCACCTCGCGTGCCTCGGTGCTGGGTCAACTGGCCAAATTCGACTTTCGCTGGTTCGTGCCCGCCGTCGTCAAGTACCGCAAGCTGCTGCTCGAAGTCTTTATCGTCTCGTTCTTTATTCAGATGTTCGCGCTGGTCACGCCACTGTTCTACCAGGTGGTGATGGACAAGGTGCTGGTGCACCACAGCATCACCACGCTCGAAGTGATCACGATTGGCCTGATCTCCATCGCGGTCTTCGATGTGGTGCTGTCCGGTCTGCGCAGTTATGTCTTTGCCCACACCACCAGCAAGATCGACGTCGAACTCGGCGCACGTCTGTTCCGGCACATTCTGGCCTTGCCGCTCAGCTACTTCGAATCGCGCCGGGTCGGCGACACCATCGCCCGTGTTCGCGAACTGGAAAATATCCGCACCTTCCTGACCGGTCAGGCGCTGACCTCGGTCCTCGACTTGCTGTTCACCGGTGTGTTCCTGGCGGTGATGTTCTATTACAGCCGCTCGTTGACGATGATCGTGGTGCTGTCCCTGCCGATCTACGTGCTGTGGTCGGCATCGATCACACCGGTGCTGCGCAAGCGCCTCGACGACAAGTTCGCGCGGGGCGCCGATAACCAATCTTTCCTCGTAGAAACCATAAGCGGCATCGGCACAGTCAAAGCCACGGCCGTTGACCCGCGCGTGACCCGCACCTGGGACAACCAGCTGGCGGGCTACGTCAGCGCCTCCTTTCGCGTCAGCCGCCTGGCCAACATCGGCCAGCAAGGCATCCAGCTGGTGCAGAAGCTGGTGAGCATCAGCATCCTGTTCTTCGGCGCCAAACTTGTGATCGACGGCAAGCTCTCACTGGGCCAGTTGATTGCTTTCAACATGCTGTCGGGCCAAGTCGCTGCGCCCATCGTCCGCCTCGCCCAGCTGTGGCAGGAATTCCAGCAGGTCGGCATCTCGGTCGAGCGTCTGGGCGACATCCTCAACACCCGCACCGAGCTCCCCGGCAGCCGCATGACGCTGCCGCCGATCAAGGGCCGCGTCACCTTCGACAAGGTCAGCTTCCGTTATCGCCCGGAGACCGCGGAAGTCCTCAACGCGATCGACCTTGAGATTGCCCCCGGCGAAGTCATCGGTATCGTCGGCCGGTCCGGTTCCGGCAAAAGCACACTGACCAAGCTCGTGCAGCGCCTGTATGTGCCGGAACGCGGCCGCGTCCTCGTCGATGGCCATGACCTGGCCTTGGCCGATCCGGCCTGGCTGCGCCGGCAACTCGGCGTGGTGTTGCAGGAGAATTTCCTGTTCAACCGCAGCGTGCGCGAGAACATCGCACTGGCCGATCCGGGCTTGCCGCTGGAGCGCGTCATCCGCGCCGCCACGCTGGCGGGCGCGCATGAGTTCATTCTTGAGCTGCCGGAAGGTTACGACACCGTGGTGGGCGAACACGGCGCATCGCTCTCGGGCGGCCAGCGCCAGCGTCTGGCCATTGCCCGCGCGCTGATCACCGATCCGCGCATCCTGATCTTTGACGAAGCCACCAGCGCGCTCGACTACGAGTCCGAGCATGCGGTCATGCAGAACATGCGTGCGATCTGCCAGAACCGCACCGTCCTGATCATCGCCCACCGTTTGTCGACAGTGCGCAAGGCCAACCGCATCATCGTGATCGAGAAGGGCCGCATCGTCGAGACCGGCACCCACGACGAGTTGGTCGACCGCCCCAGCGGCCATTACGCGCGGCTGCACAAACTGCAGCAGGGTGTGGCATGAGTCCCCAAAGCCCGTCATTCCCGCGCAGGCGGGAATCCAAGGACCTGGCCTCAACGCCGTCATCCCAGCACGAGCTGGGATCCATCTTGATTCTGGCCGTAGAAGGCAAAAAGTCGCTGGATTGCCGCCTGCGCGGGAATCACGAGCAAAAGCGGTGGCTGCCATGAAACACATTTTTTCGGCCGGGAAGGAGTTCATCGGCCGCTACGCGCAAATCTTCAAAGCCGCGTGGTCGATCCGCAACACGCTCGATCCGCCCAAGCGCAGCGAAGACGAACTCGCCTTCCTGCCCGCGCATCTGGAACTGACCGACACCCCCGTCTCGCCCATCTCGCGCTGGATCATGCGCGCCATCATGGCGTTCTTCTGCATCGCGCTGTTGTGGGCCATCCTCGGCAAGCTCGACATCGTGGCCGTAGCGCCTGGCAAGACGGTCGTCGGGTCGCGGACCAAGGTGCTGCAAACCGCGGAGACGGCCGTCGTCAAACGCATCCTGGTACGCGATGGGCAGGTGGTGAAACAAGGCCAGCTGCTGATCGAACTCGACGCCACCGGCACCGGAGCGGACTACGAAAGAGCCGGCGAAGCCCTGGTCAACGCGCGCTTGTCGCAATTGCGGCTGACTGCATTGGCCGCGGCGCTGGACACCGGCAAGACGCCAACATTGACTGCGGACAACGGTCTGCCACAAACGCGTTTCATCGCCGAGCAGCAGCTGGCGAGCAGCCAATTCGATGCCTACCAGGCCAAGCGCCAGAACCTGGGCGCGGCCATCGCCCAGCGCCAGGCCGAGATCCACACCGTGCAATCGCTGATCGGCCCCCTTGCGGAAACCGCGAAGATCGCCACGACCCGCGCGCAGGATTACGCACTGCTGGTCGAGGACAAATACGTCGGCCGCCATGACTATCTGCTGCGCGAGCAGGAGCGCATCGCCGCCGAACGCGATCTTGCGGCGCAGCGCAGCCGTCTGATCGAAACCCGCTCCGCCCTGCATGGCGCGCGGGAAGAACTCCACGTGCTGACCACGGAGATGCGGCAGCAGACACTGGACGGCCTGCGCGAGGCCAGAGACCAAGCGCTGCAACTCGCACCCGAGGTTGCCAAAACCGAACAACGCGACAAGCTCATGCAATTGCGCGCACCGGTGGCCGGTACGGTGCAGCAGCTTGCCGTCCATACCGTCGGCGGCGTGGTCACGCCGGCGCAACCGCTGTTGGCGGTGGTACCCAGCGACGAGACATTGGAAGTCGAGGCCACCGTGCTCAACAAGGACATCGGCTTCGTGCGGCCAGGACAGCGCGCCACGGTCAAGGTCGAGAGCTTTCCCTATACCCGGTATGGCTACCTCACCGGCATCGTTGAAACCGTCTCGCACGATGCCGCGCAGGACGAAAAAATGGGCCTGGTATTTCCCACCCGCGTCCGGTTGCAACAAGCGCATCTGATCATCGACGGGGTCCGCGTCGCGCTGACGCCGGGCATGAGCTTGAGTGTGGAGATCAAGACCGGAAAAAGACCAGTGATTGATTATCTGTTGAGTCCGCTACAGGTGCGTTCGAGTGAAGCGATGAGGGAGCGATAACATGCATGAAAACCACGTTGGTCGGCGCCTGCAGACAAAATGAAAGACGGCATCTTATACCAGCAATATCGCGCGTCCCGTAGTGGCATTGGTCGTTAGAGGCGCCCTCTCATTATTCGAAAAGACGGCCGCTCATTGGAAATATTTATGTCAAGAAAATTAAGATGGTTAGCGCTCTTAGCCGCTTGCGTCATCGCATTAGGCATCTGGAATGCTGGTACACCTTGGCCCTCATTATACGTGGATGCATCAAAAATCCCGAATCACCAGCTAGGAAAGATTGTGACGCACTCGTGGATGAACACGCGGGAGGGCTTAGAAGGAGAGATTTCAAAAGAGATGGGAGCATATTTTAGACAAAAGCAATGCCATTCTGGGCAGTGCGCTATCTCCTTTGGCTTTGATAGCTGCAGCGAAAAAGATCACGAAATATTATGTAAATTTTCTGGAAAAATACAGATTAGGCACCAAGAGAATTCGCAAGTCAAAAACAAAAATGAAACACTGCATATACTTATTCAAACAAGAATTCAAAAAAAAGAAACGCCTGTTGTAACGGTGGAACGATCCGGAACAGTTTTCGTATTATAAAGGAATAACAGATATGAGCGATCAATATAGAATTGTTATTGCGAGCCTCCCCTTAAATATTCCAGGTATTGGAAATGTTGCTGGCCATAATTATTTGGTTCTGCTTGACCCGAACGGCAATGTAGTTAGTGAAATTAACGGTCTGGCTACTGGTAGTGACGGAACAATAAGGCCTATAGGCATATTTCCGTCAGATCGCCTAAAGGTTTACGTGTCACTCGCTAATTTTTATGATCCTGACCACTCTCAAGCGACACTTTTCTCCGGGTCGTTAGAAGAGGTGACTGGTCGATGGGAGCAAGCTAGGCAGGCAGCGGACGTCTTAAATTCGATGAATTTACCGTATCCGCCTATTGGCATAGTCGGCGCAATGGGAAACAGCAATGCCGTTGCAACCACGCTTACGAAAGCCATGGGTCTCAAAAAGCCAGATTTTGAGGATCGCATCACGCCAACAGATGGCCGTGATTTTTTTGATCCTCATCCCTTGAGCACTGAAGGAGTAAGGAAGGCTTGGGAGCAATGGCAAGAATGGGCGAAGGATAGTTACGAGGACACTAAGAATTGGTGGTCTCGCAAAATTGGTGAGCTAGGAGATGCAATCAGTGATCTGTTCGACCGTGCACGGAACTGGCGTGCGTACAGCGATCCTTTGGTTCTTGACCTGGACGGGGATGGGATAGAAACCGTTCGTGCAGATGGACGAATCCTGTTCGACCATAATTCTGATGGAGTATCCCAGGGCACGGGTTGGGTGAGTGCCGACGATGGTATGTTGGTGTTCGACAGGAATGGTAACGGCATTATCGACAGTGGTCGGGAGTTGTTCGGCACTGAAACAGAGATCGACACACCTGACTATTTACGTCCGACGATGGGCGATACCATGTGGGCGTCTAGCGGTTTCCAAGCGCTTCGATCGCTCGACCAAAACGAAGATTTAGTCTTCAACGCGCTGGATAACGAATTTAATGCTCTGCGCGTTTGGCGTGACCTGGATCAAGACGGTCATTCAGACGCTGGCGAGTTGTTTACCTTTGAACAACTTGGCATTGTTTCCATTGATCTTCGGTCGACAGCAACTAATCGCGGTCTCGGCAATGGCAACACCATTGCCACACAGTCAACAGTTACACGTCAGGATGGATCGTCTACGGCAGTCGGGGATCTGATTTTCGGTAGCAACACTTTCTATCGCGAGTTTAAAGATCCTGTTTCCCTAACAGAGGAAGCGCTAACTCTGCCTGAGCTTCAAGGCGCGGGTATGGTGCGAGACCTTCGCGAAGCTGCGTCCATTTCCTCAGAGCTTGCCCTAGCCCTAAAGTCTATCGAAGCGGG
Source organism: Luteimonas sp. (assembly GCA_037720875.1). Taxonomy (GTDB): domain Bacteria; phylum Pseudomonadota; class Gammaproteobacteria; order Xanthomonadales; family Xanthomonadaceae; genus JALYOU01. Next base: position 5,406 of record JBBJNO010000026.1, read on the forward strand.
CGTATCCCGTGAGCAAATGATGCAAATGCTTGATGGGATTCTTCTGAAGTGGGCGAATACGTCTACGTTTGTTGGTTCGGAAGAACTAGCGGAAGGAATGGGGCTAGGGTTCAATTACCTGTTCACCAGATCACGTCCGCCGAATGAAACGGTTTCGCTGGATGAGTGGTCCCAAGACTCGCCTAGTGAATCGCTCAGGAACTATTACACCTTCGCGACCACCCAGCACGCTTTGCTAGGGCCAATGGTCCAGATTCTTGAGATGTTCACAGGGCAGCGCTTTTTTGCGAGTCCGATTTCAGCGGCCGAGACGGACAAGCGCCAACAGTATTTGCAAAGCACGCCGAATACTGGGAGTGGAGTCAGCGCTGGCTCGCTCGGGTACTACTCCAACATTGTGCGGGTTTTGTCCGATGTACAGATCGACCTGATCAATCAGTCTTATGCGGCTCTAAAAGAGAGTGTGTATATGGGGCTGGTTGTCCAGACTCGGCTCAAGAATTACTTGTCTGGCGTGTCGCTTGATTTCAAACCCGGCGGAGGTCTTGGCTTCTCGTTTGTAGGTGTGGACGAGTTGCTTCGGGAGAAGGCAACGACTAACGCACTAGCCGCATTGGATGACCTGTACGATCTAAAGTCTGCGGGGGGGCGGTTCTTTGCAGATTGGTCATGGTCCAACACACTGTTTGAAATCTCCGAACTTGCCACTGACTCTGACGCGTTTAATCAACATGCCTCTTTGTTGTTTGGGAAAGGCGTGCTCGTGGGGTCAACCAGCTTAGGAACTGATGCGGGTGAACTACTATTGGGTACTAGTGGTGCCGATACTCTCAACGGACAAGGAGGAGACGACGAGCTTTTAGGTGGAGTTGATGGCGACATTCTGAATGGCGGTGAAGGGAACGACACGCTTTATGGCGGTCGAGGCAACGACACGTTGCAGGGCGGAGCCGGCAACGACGTGCTGGAGGGCGGCGACGGCGACGATGTGCTGACGGATAGCTCGGGTACGACGATGTTCCGCGGCGGCGCCGGCAACGACACCATGAGCGGGACCGATTACTGGAGCCGGAACACCTTCGAGGGTGGCACCGGCAACGACACGATGAATGGGCAGTGGGGCAAGGACACGTACGTGTTCAACCTGGGCGATGGCCAGGACGTGATCCGCGACAACGGTGCGTACTCCAACGACGCGTGGTACGCGGACACGCTGCAGTTCGGGGCGGGGATCGCGGCGGCTGACATCCAGGCGAGTCGTTCGGGGAACGATCTGGTGCTCGCGCATGCCAACGGCACCGACAAGATCACCTTGAAGGACTGGTTCACCTCGCGGATCTATGGACTCGAGAGTGTGGTGTTCGCCGATGGGACGACGTGGTCGTGGGAGACGTTGACCTACACCCTCGCGCAGGCGGCGACGGATGCAGACCAGACGCTGGCGACCGTGTCCGGCTCCCATGGCGTGCTGCATGCCGGCGGTGGCAATGACACCCTGACGGGTAACGACGGCAATGACCAATTGTTCGGTGACGCCGGCAACGACACGTTGCAGGGCGGTGCTGGCAACGACGTGCTGGAGGGCGGCGACGGCGACGATGTGCTGACGGATAGCTCGGGTACGACGATGTTCCGCGGCGGCGCCGGCAACGACACCATGAGCGGGACCGATTACTGGAGCCGGAACACCTTCGAGGGTGGCACCGGCAACGACACGATGAATGGGCAGTGGGGCAAGGACACGTACGTGTTCAACCTGGGCGATGGCCAGGACGTGATCCGCGACAACGGTGCGTACTCCAACGACGCGTGGTACGCGGACACGCTGCAGTTCGGGGCAGGGATCGACCAAGACGACATCTGGTATCACCGCGTAGGTGACGATTTGTTGTTCAATATCATCGGTCAGCAGGAGCAAGTGACCGTCAAAAGCTGGTTCGCCAGCGCGGTAAACAAAATCGAGCTGGTGACATTCGCCGATGGCAGTTCGCTGACCATTTCCCAAGTGGAGTCGCTGGTGGCGGCAATGGCGAGTTATTCGCCTCCGGCAGCAAGCGGGTATGCCGCTCCTGCTGCCCAAAGTGAGGGCGTCATGCTGGCTGGCAGTTCAGCATAAAAGATGAAGAGAGGACGCCTTGAGGCGTCCTCTCTTCAAGTTGTGCATTTGTGACTACACGGCAAGCTCAGACCGAGCCTGCCCCAGACCTGATAGGAAGAAAAGCGAAAGCAGTCTTGCCGACCAGAAGTCAATGGCTGCGAACCAACACCACCGTCACGTTGTCCGACCCCCCCCCATCCAGCGCCGCAGCCACCAATCCATCCACGCATTCCTGCGCGCTGCATTCGTCGTGCGCCAGGATGCGGGCGATGCCGCCGTCGTCGACTTCCTCGGTCAGCCCGTCGCTGCATAACAGCAGCTGCATGCCGGGACGGATGTCGCCGGTCATGGTTTCCACATTGAGCTGCTGCGGATCGGTCACGCCCAGCGCCTGCGTGACCACGTTGCGGTGCGGATGGCTCCGCGCCTGTTCGTGGGTGATCGCGCCCTGGGCGATGAGTTCCTGCACGTAGCTGTGATCCTGCGACAACTGCGCCAGCTGCCCGTCGCGCCACAGGTACACGCGGCTGTCGCCGACCCAGGCCACTTCGAAGCGATTGCCCGCCACGCGCGCCGCGACCACGGTCGTACCCATCGGCAGCGTCTCGTTGCGGCGCTTGGAGGCGCGGATGATTTCCTCGTCGGCGATGCGGATGGCCTGCACAAGCGGCGTGCCTTCGCGGATCTCGCGGACGATGGTCTCGCGCGCCAACGCGCTGGCGACCTCGCCATATTGATGTCCGCCCATGCCGTCCGCCACCAGCCACAGGCCCAGCTCACTGTCGCCGTAATAGGTATCTTCGTTCAACTCGCGGCGCAGGCCGACATGGGTCAGGTGTCCGAACTCAATCATGTCGGTCGATCTGTTGGCTGTTTAGGGTCATAACGCAATGTGCGCGAAGCAGCGGCCGCAGTTCAAGCAATCGCTGCCCGGACGCTTCATCCGCTTCACCCAAGTCGATGAAGTGTGACGAAGTCTTCGGACGGGCATGAAAAAAGGCCCGGTGGGCCTTTTTTTGCAGGATGGCGGAGAGGGAGGGATTCGAACCCTCGGTGCGCTTACACGCACGCCTGATTTCGAGTCAGGTACATTCGACCACTCTGCCACCTCTCCGCAGTGGGGCCGCAATGATACGGTCCGCCGCGGGAGCGAACAAGGTTTTGATGGCCGGTGAATGCGCCGGTTCGCACGGTTGCTGCCCATTACACTGCGGGCCAACCGCAGTCTTCAAGGTGTCCTCATGTCAGAAATCCTCGCCCCGGTGTCTTTCGGCGAACTGCTCGACAAGATCGCGATCCTGCAGATCAAGTCGGAGCGCATGACCGACCCGGCCAAGTTGGCCAACGTCCGCAATGAACTGTCCGCACTGGAAAAGACCTGGATGGTGCATCCGGCGGCCGGCGGCGACGTGGTCAAGCTGCGGGCCGAGCTCAAGGCCGTCAACGCGCGCCTGTGGATCATCGAGGACGACATCCGCATCAAGGAAAAGGCCCAAGCCTTCGATGCCGAGTTCGTGCAGTTGGCCCGCAGCGTGTATTTCGAGAACGACACGCGTGCGCGCATCAAGAAGGACATCAACCTTGCGCTGGGCTCGGCGTATGTCGAGGAGAAGTCGTATCAGGATTACAACAGTGGGGCAGGGCTCTAGGCGTTGTATTTTTCGTCCGCCTTGCTCTTTCCAAGTCAGGGTTTCCCGAGAACGTGCTCTTTCAGGTCAGGGATCCCCGAGAACGTCATTCCCGCGAAGGCGGGAACCCACGCCCGCAAATTAGCAGTTCGCGAGGATGCTCTGCGGAAATTTTTCCGGCATGGGTTCCCGCCTTCGCGGGAATGACGAGGCAATATGCTTTGCTCGCTGTGCACGGTTCATCGCCTACCTCTCCGCCCTACCGCTCGGCGGCGGCGCGATCGAACGCCGCAATTCCATCCGCCACCGTCACCAGATCCATCACACCGTCAAACTCGATCTTCGCTCCCCACTTCAGTTCGCTGGCCGGCTTGCCAAGAAACTTCCTGGCCGCATCGTCATAACGATCCACGCAGTAACATTGATCCGAATACGGGCCGCTGCGCTTCGGGTTGCTGGCCGCATGCAGCCCCAACACCTTGGTTCCCATTGCGTTTGCGATATGCATGGGCCCCGAGTCCGGCGTCATCACCAGGTCGGCGTGCTCCAGCAGAGCAGGCAGTTGTTTGAGCGTGTCCTTGCCGATCAAATCAAGCGCCGGCGCCTGCATCTGCGAGACGATCGCGTCGCCGGTCTCGCGTTCCAGATCGCTGCGTCCCCCACACAACACGACCCGCCATCCGCGCGCCGCAGCATGATCGGCGACCGCCGCATATCGTTCCGCACGCCAGTTGCGGCGGACGTGGCTGGAGCATGGCGAAACCAGCAGGGTTGGCGTGCCGTCGTCCGGCCATTGCGCGCGCGCCCACTCGCGGTCTGCGTCGGGCACAGGCAAGTCCCAGACAACCTCCGTCTGCGCCAGGCCCAGCGGCTCGCAGAAACTGCCGATCGCATCGAGCACGTGACTGCCGGGCCGGTCGGGAATGCGTTCGTTGACAAACAATCCATGCAGATCCTTCGAGCGCGCGCGGTCGTAACCGATCCTGCGCCGCGCCGGGATGCACGCCGACAACACATTCGCGCGCAAGGCTACCTGCATCTGCAGCAGTGCATCGAAACGGCGGCCCTCCAACTCGCGCCGCAATGCGCGGATCCCGGCGATACCGGTCTGCTTGTCGTAAACAATGAATTCCACCTCCTCCAGGCCATCGAGCAATCTCTGCTCGCCCTTGCCGATGACCCACGTCAACGCGACCTGCGGCCACGTCTTGCGCAGCGTGCGCACCAGTGGCACGACGTGGGTCGCATCGCCGAGCGCGGAGAGGCGTAGCAGGCAGAGCGTGGCGGGTGGATGGGTCACGTGCTTGCTAGACTCGCTGGATGGCTGGATTCGACGCTGCTGAAGCCCTGACGCCTTTCCACGATGATCGCGATGACCGCAATCATCGGGGTGGAGGGGCGATTCTGTTCGACAGGCAGCGCATGCGGCAAGTCGAGCCGGAATGGTTCCTGCCGTCGCACTGGGGCGAACACGCGCGGCCGGTGCAGAGTAGCGGCCGCGGCGGCGCATGGTTCGTCGATGCGCCGTTCGGCCACGCCGTATTGCGACAGTATCTGCGCGGCGGCTGGATGGCGAAGCTCGGTCGCGAAGGGTTTCTGTGGCCCGGTGCCAACAAGGTGCGCAGCTTCGTCGAGTTCCGGTTGCTGCGCGAACTGTCCAGGCTGGGCCTGCCGGTGCCCCGTCCGTATGCGGCGCAGTATCGCCGCGATGGCGTGGGCTACCACGCGTCGATCCTGCTCGAACGCATCGACAACGTCCGCTCGCTGGCCGAGCGCGCCGCGGTCGCGGGATACGACGCGCCGTGGGAGGAAACCGGCAGGCTGATCGCGCGCTTCCACCGCGCCGGGCTCGATCATGCCGACCTCAACGCGCACAACATCCTGTTCGACAGCCAGGGGCATGGCTGGCTGATTGATTTCGATCGCGGGCAATTGCGCATTCCTGCCACTGCATGGCGGGAGAGGAATCTTGCGCGCCTGAAACGCTCGCTGATGAAATTGCGGGGCGCGCGGGCCATCCAGGACGTCGAAGCCGACTTTGCACGACTGCGCGGCGCCTACATGGCCACCTGGAATCGAGGCTACTGATGGGCTGGACCCTGCGCTTCCACGGTGTGGGCAACGCGTCGGCGGTCGAACTCGGTTCGCCGATGGCGACGATCGAGCGCGATGGCGCGCCGTGGCTGACCATTGATTGCGGTGGCGAAGGCTTGACGGCGTATCTGGCGCAATACGGCACGTTCCCGCAAGCATTGTTCGTTACGCATACGCATCTGGATCACGTCGCCGGTTTCGAGCGTTTGTTCGTGGCGAATTATTTCGATGCGACGCGTCGCGGCAAGACGCGCTTGTACGTACCGGCGGCGATCGTGCCGTTGCTGCATCGACGCGTCGGCGACTATCCGAACGTGCTGGCCGAAGGCGGTGCGAATTTCTGGGACGCGTTCCAGGTGATCCCGGTCGGTGACGCGTTCTGGCATGACGACGTGCGTCTCGAGGTGTTCCCGGTGCGGCATCACTGGCCCGAAACGGCCTTCGGCCTGCGCTTGCGCGGCAGTCTGGTGTGGAGCGGGGATACGCGGCCGATTCCGGAAATGCTGAACAAGTTTGCCAATGCCAACGAACTGATCGCACACGATTGCGCACTGCACGGCAATCCGTCGCACAGTGGCATCGACGATCTGGAACGCGAGTATCCGCGTGAGCTGCTCGATCGTTGCGTGCTGTATCACTACGCAAGCGCGGACGATGGTGAAGCGTTGTCGCGACGTGGTTACCGAGTCGCCAAGCGGGGCGAACAAGTGCTGTTGGGCGAACCGACCGCGGAACGCATCGACCAGCCGCGTCGACAGGATTCAGTGCAGACATGAACGCCGTGCTGCACGCTGCTTCGTCATTACCGGACGCTTCGTCACCGCTCGATGCGCTTGGCCGTCCGCTGCGGGACTTGCGTCTGTCGGTGATCGAGGCCTGCAACTTCCGTTGCCCGTACTGCATGCCGGCGGACCGCGTTCCCGACGATTACGGCTTCGATGCGGCATCGCGGATGAGTTTCGATGAGATCGAGACCCTGGTGCGCGGCTTCGTGCGTGTCGGCGTCAGCAAGTTGCGCCTGACCGGTGGCGAACCGCTGTTGCGCAAGGGACTGCCCGATCTGGTACGGCGGTTGTCCGCGATTCCCGGCATCGATGATCTCGCCTTGACCACCAATGGCTCGCTGCTCGCCAGGCAGGCGCAGGCCTTGCGACAAGCCGGACTGCGGCGACTGACCGTCAGCCTGGATGCGCTGGATCCGGCGCTGTTCCGCCAATTATCGGGCGGACGCGGCGAGGTCGCGGACGTGCTCGCCGGCATTGCCACTGCGCAGGCAGCGGGGTTCGCTTCGATCAAGATCAATTGCGTCGTGCAGCGTGGCGTCAACGACGACCAGGTGCTGCCGCTGCTCGAGCACTTCCGCGGTACCGGCCATGTCGTGCGCTTCATCGAATACATGGACGTGGGCACCTGCAATGGCTGGGATGCGTCACGCGTGGTTGCCTCCGCGCAGTTGCGCGACCGGATCCATGCGCGCTGGCCGCTGCAACCGCTTGATGCCAACTATCGCGGTGAGGTCGCTTTGCGTTATGGCTTCGTCGATGGCGGCGGCGAGATCGGTTTCGTTTCGTCGATCAGTGCGCCGTTCTGCGGCGATTGCCACCGCGCCCGCGTCTCGGCCGATGGCAAGCTGTACACCTGTTTGTTCGCGAGCGATGGCCACGACTTGCGGCCAGCGCTGCGCAATGGCGAACTCGCCTTGACGGAGCATGTAGCGGAATTATGGTCAGGACGGGCCGACCGCTACAGTGAGTTGCGTGGAGTCGAGAAGTCATCACGTAAGCACGTCGAAATGTTTCTTGTCGGCGGCTAATCTCTTTTTTGCCGTCATTTCTGGCGAAATGATGGAAAACACTACGAATGAAGAAAAAACCAAACAACAAGCTCACGCATATCGATTCTGCCGGCCGGCCGACCATGGTCGATGTTTCGGAAAAACCAGTTTCGATACGCGAGGCAATCGCGGAATGTCGTGTGCGTTTTCCTGCCGACGTGGCGAAGGAACTGCGTTCAAATGGATTGCAGGGCAAGAAAGGCGGCATCGTCGACACCGCGATCATCGCCGGAACGATGGCGGTAAAGCGTACCCACGAACTGATCCCGTTCTGCCATCCGCTGCCGATCGACGCCTGCACGCTGAACATCGATTGGCTGGACGAAAATTCCCTGCGCATCGAATGCACGGTCAAGACCACGCACCGCACCGGCGTGGAAATGGAAGCGCTCACCGGCGCGACGGTCGCGGCTTTGACGGTGTACGACATGTGCAAGGCCTTGTCGCACGCCATCGTCATCGGTCCGGCGAAGCTGCTGGGCAAACGCGGTGGCAAGCGCGATTTCGGAAAGATCGGATGACAACGGTGACCGTGCTTTATTTCGCCAGCCTGCGCGATGCGGCGGGTGTTTCGTCGGAAGTCGTCGAAACGAATGCGAACGATCTGCGTACGCTTTATGGCGAACTGCAATCACTTCACGGCTTCGTGCTTACGGTTGATCGTTTGCGCGTCGCCGTCGATGGCGCGTTTGTGAACTGGAACGATGCGGTTTGCAGCGGTAACGAAGTCGCCTTCATTCCGCCGGTTAGCGGCGGCTGATTTTTACCGTTATTCCCGCGAAGGCGGCAATTCAACGCCTTGTGCTCTTCTCGGTGCGATCAAAAATCAAAGACACTGGCTCCCCGCCTTCGCGGGGATGACGATCCTGGAATCCCGCGAAACCGTGAAACATTTCAGCCTCTCCGACGCCGCCTTCGACATCGCCCCGCTACGCGTGCAGCTGCTGCGTGACAGCGTCGGCGCGTGCGCAAGCTTTGAAGGCTGGGTACGGGACCATAACGATGGCCGAGCAGTGCACGGACTGCGTTACGAGGCCTATACGACACTAGCGGAGGCTGAAGGCGAACGTATCCTAGACGAGGCACTTAACCGATTCGCGATCGTGGACGCGCGCTGCGTCCACCGCATTGGCGATCTCGTGATCGGTGACCTGGCTGTCTGGGTCGGTGTCTCGGCCGCGCATCGCGACGCCGCATTCGACGCATGCCGTTTCATCATCGACGAAGTCAAATCACGCGTACCGATCTGGAAACACGAGCGCTACGCCGATGGCAACGCCGGGTGGCTGCATCCGGAATCGTAATCTACAATCACGGTGAAGCGTCCAAAGAAAAGCCCCCTTAGTAAGGGGGCGCCCCGAAGGGGCAGGGTGTGGAAGCACATCGCCGGGGCCCATGATTTGCAACGCAAATCTTGGGATTTCTGCGCAAAGCGCAGAAATGGCGATGGCCCCGCCGGCTGACCTCGGCACCCGCGTCGATCAATACCGTTGCTGCCTTCCGGCCCTGGCGGA
>JBBJNO010000027.1:0-14481 GCA_037720875.1 Luteimonas sp.
GCAATGAGGCGATACATCGTGCCCCGACGCCGAACCGCTGTCGGGGCGCCGTTGCTGTCGATCTCGAATTCGCTGACTGCACCGCAAGGGAAGGTTGCATCGGTATCACCACATCGCTCCCATAAGGCGTTTGTGGTCATCATGTCGCCATGCTGGCGCAGCAGATATTCAAAGCCCTGCGCCAACCCCGCCTCGCCCGCCTCATTGACCAATTTGGCGCGCAGGTCATTGGAGGTGCTGCGTTGTTCGAAGATGCCCACGTTCAACGCAAGCAACGTGATGACGCCCGCAAGCAGCAACAGCACTACCGCGACAAACAACGCAACACCCGACTGTTGAGATGGGGCTGCCAGATAACGATCACGATGCATGTTTCGAGCTCCTGGTTCAGCCGTCGCCAACCGAGCGCACAAAGACGGTTTGGGTGATGCTGCGGGTAATGGTGTTGATTTCGGGATCACCGCTGACGAATTGACCGGTCACGACGATGTCGAAGCGACGCAGCGACCTTTCGTTACCAGCGGTGAGGGCGGGCGTGGCACCCGTGGTATTTGGCGTGAACGTCAAGCCGGTGATGTTGACCTGCGCAGAGTTGAGGCTGACGCCAGCCAGAGCGCATGTCGCCGCGCCATCACTGGCTTCGGCCGCAAGCACCACCTTGTTGGTTGCAGCATCCCGACGGATCACGCGATAGGCGCCGTTGGTGGCCCCCGCATAGGCATAGCGGATACACCCTGGCGTTGAACTGTCTATTTTCTGGTACAGGTAGACCGGCGGCGCACCCTTGGACAGCGTCGCAGCGGCCAATGGATCGCCGACACTGCGCGAGCGCCGGATCTCGGCGGCGATCACGGCCGCGGTCGCACGCAACTCCTGGGTCAGGCGCGTGGACTGGATGGTCTGGTTGTTGGAGCGGAGGATCGACAACACCAGCCCCAACACCCCGCCGATCACGATCAGGCCGACCGCGAGGGCCACCATCAACTCGATCAGCGAGAACCCACGTGCGCGCGCGGAGATTGAGTGCGTGCGGCTCAACATGTCGGTACTCCGGCGATTGCCGGGCCGCTAGGCACGCAGACGACAGCTTGTCCGAGCGGATTGACGTTGACCCTCAACGCATACTTGCCGGTCGCCGAGGTGAACGTGGCCGATTGCGGTGCCAGCGGAGTGACGAGGCCAAGCTTGCTGTCGAAGATGAAGGCCGCGGGTGTGCCCCCTATCGTAACGCCGGCATGCTTGCCGACATCCACGGCCAGACGCTGTCCGCCGACCTGGCATTGCGCCGCAACCGCACAATCGCATGCGATCGCGCCTGGAGTGGCAACACCACCGGCTGGGTCGACTGCTGCATTGGCACCGACACACCATTGCGGAGCCGTGCCGCCGAATGAAATGTTCACGTCGCGATCTGCCTTGACCGATTCTGCGCGGGCGTTAGAAATCACGCTGACCACATCGTCGACCGCACCACGCAAGCGGTACTTGTCGAAAAAATCCGCGAACGACGGCAAAGCGACCGCCAGCAGGATGGCAAGCACTGCGATTGTGACCATCAACTCGATCAAGGTGAATCCCGAACACTCCGATCTGTCCCTGCCCATGCAAACCTCCTACAGCTTCTCGTTCCGGACTGTAGACAAGCGGACCGGCGCGTCACAAGCGGCGTCGGATGGGCGGTCTAAATTTCGCGACGAACGCCGCGATTGCAAAGGCTCAATGCCCCGGGGCTAGTGCTACCATCGCCCAGGACAGTCAGGGGGAGCGTCATGCACAAGCCCAACGGGTTTACCCTAATCGAATTGATGATCGTGGTCGCCATTGTTGCGATCATCGCGGCCATTGCCATCCCCAGCTACAACGAGTCCGTGCGCAAGGGCCGGCGGGCGGAAGCTTCGCGTTTCGTGGGCGATATGCAATTGAGCCTGGAACGCTGGCGTGCCGAGAACTCGTCGTTTGCAAACTGTTCTCCCACTCCTTGTGGTTCAGGGACTTATCCCGTACCACCCGATGCGACGGCTTCCCCCTTTTACACTCTGGCGATTCCTCCTGGCGCGGCGACCGGCACCAGCTACACCATCACGGCCACGCCAAGAACAGGCAGTGCCCAAGCCGGCGACCGTTGCGGGGTGCTGACGCAGACCAACCTGGGCAAGCCCAGTTGGGCAAACGCCGCTTGCAATTGATCGCGAACGCGTGATCCGGTTGACGGCGGCGTCAAGGGGAAGCGCGGCGATCCGCCTGCATCGGCGCGCAGGGATGGTTTATCAAAGCGCCATCGCGCGCGCAGCGCCTTCCAGACATCTGCTGATACGGGGCACCCTTGGTCTTCGCCCAAGGCTTGCCTTGTGCGCCAGCCGATGTCGTTGACGCAACCCGCCCTATCGGTGTTTCAGTGCACGAGCGACCTGCCACCAGCTACCCGCTAGATGCCTTGTGGCAAACACCCGCTGTGATGTGGGTGGCGCTGACCGGGATCGCACTGGCCGGGGCACTGGCCCTGGCGCCCGGCATTGCCAGCGACCGATGGATCTACTTCGGCCTCGCACTGCTGGCAATCCAGTGGATCGCGTTCATCACACTGGGAATGCTGTTCCTCTTGCGTCGGCCGCTGGGTCGTACCCGTCCGCTTCAGGTGGCGTATCTGGCGGTCATGCTGTTGTTGTTGAATACATGGGTGGTCGGCACCTTGGGGTGGTTGCTGATGCAGGGCATCTCGCCGATGACCGAACCCGGCTTGCCATTCCTGCTGCTGCGGCTGACGGGGATCGCCCTGGCCGTGAGCGTGCTGGGCCTGGCGGCTTTCCGCAATCACTGGCGTGCACGGCAGTCGGCGGTGCGGGCCAAGCAGTCGGAACTGGAAGCGCTGCAGGCGCGGATTCGTCCGCATTTCCTGTTCAATACCCTCAATACCGCGGCGGCTTTGGTGCATCAGCGTCCCGGGGAAGCGGAACGACTTTTGCTGGATCTTGCTGATCTGTTTCGGGCGGCTTTGGGCGGACCGCGCGAGATACCACTGGAAGAAGAATTGGCGCTGACGCGTCGCTACGTCGAGATCGAATCCTTGCGCTTCAGCGACCGGCTGGTGGTGCGCTGGTGCGTCCCCGCGACCGTCCCCGCAACGATGGTGCCTGCGTTGTCGATCCAGCCGCTGGTCGAAAACGCGATCCGGCACGGCGTGGAAATCTCCGCCGGCCCAACAGTGGTCGAGATCGAAGTCGAGCAGGAGGGCGAGACCGTTCGCATCACGGTACGCAACGACTTGCCGGCAGGCAGCCAGCTCCCGCATCAAGGCCATCAGCTTGGCCAGGCTTCTACCCGCGCCCGCATCGAAGCATTGACCGGCGGCCGCGGTCGCCTGGACATCACCACCCTCGACGGGCGCTATGTCGCCACAGTGACCCTGCCGCAAACTTCCCCGCCAGATTGATCGTCAGCCGATCACGCGATAACACGGCCGGTACTCACCCGCGATCTTCATCCGCCGCTGCTCGACGAAGGCACGCAACAGGGCATCCAGCGATTCCATCATGTCCGGCGCGCCGTGGATGTCGAAGGGACCAAATTGCTCGATCCGCCGCAGGCCATCTTCCTTGACGTTGCCGGCCACGATGCCCGAAAACGCACGTCGCAAATCCGCCGCGAGTTCATGCGGCGCCCGCCCATGATGCAGGTTCAATGCCGCCATCGCTTCATGGGTGGGAATGAACGGCTGCTGGAACGCGAGTGGCACATCCAGCGCCCAGTTGAAGAAGAACGAATCCTTCTGCGCGATGCGGTAGTCGCGCACGCGGCGGATGCCCTTGGCCATGCTCTTGGCGACGGCCACGCAATCGCCGGTGATGATTTCGTAGCGCGAGGTCGCCGCTTCGCCCAGCGTCAGGCGCAGGAAGCGATCGATCTGCTCGAAATAAGGCGCCGAGGATGTGGGCCCGGTGAAGATCAGCGGGAACGGCAGCTTGGCGTTTTCCTCGCGCAGCAGGATGCCGAGCAGGTACAGGATTTCTTCTGCTGTACCCACGCCGCCCGGAAACACGATGATGCCATGGCCCATGCGCACGAAGGCTTCGAGGCGCTTCTCGATGTCCGGCATGATCACCAGGTTGTTGACGATCGGGTTCGGCGATTCGGCGGCAATGATGCCAGGCTCGGTGATGCCGATGTAACGCGTCCTGCGCCTGCGTTGTTTGGCGTGCGCGATGGTGGCGCCTTTCATCGGCCCTTTCATCGCGCCTGGTCCGCAGCCGGTGCAGATGTCCAGCCCGCGCAATCCGAGTTCGTACCCGACCTGCTTGGTGTACATGTACTCATCGCGGTTGATCGAATGCCCGCCCCAGCACACGACCAGATTGGGTTCCGCCGGATGCAGTACGCGCGCGTTGCGTAGCAGGCCGAACACGGCATTGGTGATGCCTGCCGACGATGCGAGATCGTGCGGGCCTTCCTCCATTAGCTCGATGGCGGTGTAGGCGAGGTCGCGCACCACCGCGAACAGTAGTTCCGCCACACCGCGGATGATCTCGCCATCGACGAACGCCATCGCCGGCGCGTTGTGCAGGTCGATGCGCATACCGCGGTCCTGCTGCAGCACCTGGATGTCGAAGTCGGGATAGAGCTCGCGCGCCGCGCGTGGATCGTCCGACGCACTGCCGCTGGTGAGCACTGCCAGCGCGCATCGACGCAACAATTCATGCATACCGCCGCTGGAGGCATCGCGCAAGCGTGCGACCTCCACACGCGACAACACGTCGAGGCCGCCGCGCGGGTAGATGCGGGCGTCGACAGTGGGTAATACAGCAGTAAGCCCGTCGGTCATCGTTGATCAAACTCAGCAGGGCCGGCGACTGTAGCGCAGACAGGCGGACAAAAGGATGCGTAGCCCGGGTGGAGCAAAGGCGGATACCTGATGTTTTTGGTGGGTGGACAAAAAAGCCCCGGCTATCGCTGCGCTCCACCCGGGCTGAGGCCATTCTTGTAGGGGCTCCAGGGGCCTCGCGGCTTGGCCAAGCACGCGAACACATCTCGTGCAGGCGGGCCCAGTCCGCTTATGCCAGCAGCACCGTACGGGCACCGAGCATCTGGCCCGCTTCGGCAAGGCGCTTGTCCAATGTATGCAGGCTGGCGCCGTGGTTTGCGGCAATCGCAAGATGCAAGGCATCGCCGGCCCGAAGCCCGGTACCTTGCTGGTCGGCGAATTGCGCCGCTCTTTGAAAATCCTGCCGGACCACCGGCAACACCTGGAACGATTCTTCAAGCATTCGCGTAAAGAAGGCAAGTACTTCACTGCGGTGTTCCTGCTGCAACTCGCCCTGCCGCAGTTTCATCGACAACGCGGCGGAAAACTCGGTCACAACCCAGTCGCTGACGACCAGCTCGCCCGCACGCTGCGCAGCCAGCCAACGTTGTGCGTCAGCAGTGCGGACTTCATTGAGCAACGCCGCAACCAACAGACTGGTATCGACGTACTGCATCAATAACGCGCATCGTCGCGGAGTTGACGCATGGTTTCTGCCGCTCCGCGCTTTTGTTTGGGCAGCTGACGCGTCAATGTACGCAAGGAGCGCAGGTCGACCTTGCGCAACGGCAACCGTGGCCGGGAGAGTTCTAGTACGGGCTTGCCGCGCTTGGTGATGACGATGTGCTCCCCCGTCGCTGCGCGCTCGACCAATTCGCTGAGCCGCGCTTTTGCATCAGCCAGATTGATACTAGGCATGATTGTCTCTAAGTGACTATTTAGATAGTCATCTTACAACAGGCCACTTGTGATGACAACGCCTTGATTTTCACTGGCGGGTTTTCAGGCCACTGGCATGGCATGCCGTTGGACGCTTGGGCAAGTCGATCCACACCACAATCCCACTGCAGTACCTCGATGTCGAACTCCGGATACAACTCGCGCGCCGCGCGTGGATCGTCCGACGCGCTGCCGCTGGTCAGCACCGCCAGCGCACAACGGCGCAACAATTCGTGCATTCCGCCGCTGGAGGCATCGCGCAAGCGCGCGACTTCGGTGCGAGAAAGCACATCGAGGCCGCCGCGCGGGTAGATGCGGGCATCGACGGTGGGTAATACAACAGTAAGCACGTCGGTCATCGTTGATCAAACTCAGCAGGGCCGGCGACTGTAGCGCAGACAACCCCGCAAAAGAAAACGGCCGGGTTTCCCCGGCCGCCGAACACATGCAAGTGTCGCGCCGTCAGAAGTTGACCTTGAATCCAACCTGCAAGGACCAACGCGATTCCGCGGCCACATCGCGTAGTTCAAACTGGGGCAGCCGTTCCGTACCTGCGGCTTCGTCATAGAAGCTCGAGACGTCATACACGTATTGACCCGCCGGGTTCACGCCTGCAAACCGGGCCAGCTGCACACGCGACGGGAAGCCGGCTTCCTCGATGCGTCCCCAATCCTTGTTCAGCAGGTTGCCGAAGTTCTGGATGTCGAGATACACCTCGCTCTTGCGATCGCCAAAGAAGGGCAGCTTCTGGCTCAGGCGCAGGTCGATCTGGTGGACATTGGGCGCACGGTCACCATTACGGGTGGCCACTTGGCCCAGGCGCGAACTCAGATAGTCGTTGCCACCGACGTAGCTCCAGAAGGCGTCGATGTCCTGGGCGGTAGAGCCCGCGGTGTAAGCAACGCCTGTCTGCGAACCCGGGATGAAGAACAGGTCATTGGACTGACCATCGCCGTTGGCGTCATTGGCAAAGGCATAGGTAAACGGCCGCCCCGAACGTCCCTCGTAGTACATGGACAGGGTCGTCGGTGCATTCGCAAAGAAGTTCCAGCGATAGCTGGCATTGGCACCGATGCGATGCAGGATTTCGTAGTTGCCGCGTTCGGCCACTTCCTCGTTGGGATTGAACACGAAGCGGCCGCTCCAGTTGGAGAACGCTACGCTGCTTGTGGCCGGACTGACTTCTTCAGAGGTTCCGTGTGTGTAGGCCAGTTTTGCCGTCCAGTTGTCCTTCCAGGGACGCTCCAGGAATGCAGTGAAGCTGGTCGCATGCCCACGCGACGTGTTCTTCAGCACGATCGGGCTGTCAAAAGCGCAGGGATTGGTATCGCGGTTGAAGGCGATTGCCGGATTCAACAGTGTGCAACTGGCATTGTTGCGGTTGGTGCCCGTCGTCGAACCTGCGAACGAACCGGTCTGAGTAAATCCAGACTGGGCATTCGTTCCAAAATAGCTCTCGCGACCATCTGGTAGCGTTCCGCGTGGGGCATTGAGACCAACATTGACGAAATGCACGCCACGCTCGACCTTGGTCAGCAGCATTTCCACCCCGCCCACCAAGTCCATGAGGCCAAGTTCGGTTTCAAATGCAAAGTTTGACTTCAGCACCGTGGGCTGCTCGAAATCCTCCGACAGCGCGTTGACCGAACGGGACGTCGCGACGCCGGCCGGCACCTGCGGATTCCTGGGGTCGACGCTTACCCCAATTCCATTCGCCCGGGAAATCGTGTCCACGCCCACGCCGGGGTTGGAGAAACTGTTCGACACCCATACGCCGGGGGCCGAGCCCAGGAACCGACCGATACCGCCACGGATCTGTGCGCGACGGTCGCCATCGAAGCTGTAGTTGAAGCCCAGGCGCGGCTGCACGGTGACATTGCCGTCAATGGTATTGCGGTTGTCGATGCCGTAATCGTTGCGGAATCGGACATTCTCGACCGGCACGCCACCGACGTTGCTCTGGTCCACGCGCAGGCCATAGACCACCGTCAGGTTGGGGTTGACCGCCCAGGTGTCCTGTGCAAACAAACCCACGTTTGCAATATCAAACTGGGCCGCCACCGTATCGATCGGGGCGCCGCCGGATGGCCGCTGGAAGCGGTAGGACGCGTACGGCAGCGTCGCCGCGGTAAATGCGGGGTTGATGAAATTGGCGTTCTCGATGGTGTAGTTGCCGTATAGATCCTGCAGGAACAGGTTGTAGACGTCGTTCTTCTCGTAATCGGCGCCAAACTTGATCTCGTGATCGCCGCGGAAGTAATTGAAGTCCAGGCCGGACGTCAGCGTATCCACATTCAGCTGGTTCGCCTGGCGGGAGCGCTCGGTGCCGAACTGGACGGTGGTGCCGCTGGTCGTGCCGGCGATGTTGCGGAGATTGATCTGCGGCAGGATGGCCGTGGACTCCGGCTTGGAATCGTAGCTGGCCTTGGAGATATGGAACTCCGAGGACAGGTTTTCCGACCAGTCATCGTAGAAATTCAATGCATAGCTTTCGAACTTGATGTTGTCCGAAAAAACATTGCTGGCCAGCTGTAGCTGGCCGGTGGTGCGGCTGAAGCGCGCGACGGTGCCTTCGGTCTTGTTGTAGCGGAACGCTGCGCGGTGCGCATCGTTGAAATTGGCGTCGAGCTTGAGGAAATACTTGTCGTCGGTATTGTCGAACGGCACGGGAATGCTGCCGATGCTGGCGGCGCCCGGGAACAGGCGCGTGTAGGAGGCGGTGATCGCGTCGACCTGCGTTTGCGTCACGGTCAAATTGGTCGTCGCTGACGACCCTGCAATCCCACGCGGTGGCAAGGTATCGTTGCGCTCGAAGCGCTCATACCCGGCGAAAATAAAGAGGCGATCCTTGAGCAGCGGCGCACCGAAGTAACCGCCCGCGGTCCAGTCGTTCTTGAGGCCGACGAATTTTCCGCCGTTCGGCGACTTGCGGATCATGTCGTTGTCGCGATAGACCCCGTACACCGTGCCTTGGAAGTCATTGGTTCCCGATTTGGTCACGGCGTTGATGTTGGCGCCGACGAAATCTGAAATAGAGACGTCGTAGTTGGAGATGCCGACGTTGTATTCCTGGATCCAGTCAGACGAGATAGGCTGGTTGAGCGCAGGCAGGCCCGAGTCGTTGAGGCCGAAGTTGTCGTTGGTCGGCACGCCGTCGATCTTGATGCTGTTGTAGCGCGGATTCTGGCCGCTGACACTGATCGCTTGGGTTTCCCGATCGATCTTCACGATGCGAGGATCGAGCTTCACCGCATCGGCGATGGAACGATCGATGGTTGGCTGCGCTTCGAGCTGCTCAAGGGTAATGTTGGTGCCCGAGCCCATGTTGGTAGGAGTGAACACGTCCGCGACGCCCTGGGCGCCGACGACGACGACGGTGTCGAGGGTGGTCGCATTGGCCCCACCCAAGCGTGCATCGACATCAGCGGTTTCGGCCAGCTGCAGATATACATTCTCGACTTTCTGGGTCAGTCCGTCCTTGGTGACGGTGATGGTGTACGGACCGCCGGGACGCAAGCCTCGCGACACATAACGGCCTTGAGCATCCGTCGTGGCGTTGCTGGTCGAGCCAGATTGGGTGTGCAGGATTGTTACCTGCGCGGCGCTGACCGGGTTGCCATCTGCACCAGTGATCTCGCCGCTGACGGCTGAAGAAGTGCTCTGTGCAAAAACAGGGGCTGCGGCGAGCGCAACCATCAAACCCAGCGCCAACTTGGAGAACCGGGCGCGATTGTGATGAGTCATTTTTATATAGCCTCAATGCGTAGATCACGATGGCGCGCGGTCGCGTCATGTGGTTGGCGAATGGTGTGGAGCCCCTGGCCCGTACCGGCGCATACGCGGCCGTACCGGTTAACGACAGATTAACACGTTAGTTTGGCGTGATGGCAGGGAAATGACAGTGGGGAAAACCGTGTAAGCCATTGTCTGAATTGGATTATTGAGCCAGCTGAGCTATCGCGGCTAAGTGACTGTTTGCTGGTTGCGGTCGGAGGCTATTCGTCGGGATTCGAAAACGCGTGGGGGCTCAGAAATGCCCACCGAAATCATCCGGGGCGACGGCTTCGCGACCTTCTGGATTTTGTAGAGCGGAGCTTGCTCCGCTGCTTTTCAAGGCCAAGAGCAGCGGAGCGAGCTCCGCTCTACGAAAGCCCGGTCGTCCACACTTGCCTAGGCAGCAGGGCCGATCCGCAGGTAGGCAGTCAGCCCGTCCAGGAACATCTGCACCGACAGCGCCACCAGCAACATACCCATCAACCGCTCGACCGCGGTGAGGACGCGCTGGCCCAGCCATTTGTAGAGGAGCGTGGCCGACATCAGGATCAGCGCCGTGGCCAGCCACGCGATCACCAGCGCCAGGCTCCATTCCACCATGCGATCGGGTTCCTGGCTGCCCATCAGCATGACCGCAGCCATCCCCGATGGCCCGGCGATCATCGGGATCGCGACCGGCACGATGAAGGGCTCGCCGCCGGGCAACTCGCCCATCACGCCTTCGGCCGTCGGGAAAATCATGCGTATGCCGATCAGGAACAAAACGATGCCGCCAGCGATCGACACCGACTCCTGGCGCAGGTGCATCGCCTCCAGCGCGTACTGGCCGAACCACAGGAACAGCAACAACACCACCAACGCGATGAGCAGTTCGCGCGCCATCACCAGGCGCTGCCGCGCAGGCGTCAACGGCCGCAACAGGCTGAGCACCACCGGCACGTTGCCGAGGGGATCGAGGATCAGGAACAACAGCAGCGCCGCCGCGGCGATGGTCATGCGCGCACGCTCCAGACCTGGCCGCGATGGCTTGCGCCGTCAGCCGACAGCAACGTCACGCAAGCGTCCGCATACGCCATTGGATCGTGCGATGCGCGATCGCTGTCCTCGACATAGGCCCTGGCTCGCAATGCGGTGCGCATCGGGCCGGGCTGCAAGCCGGACACGCGGATGCAACTGGCCGCCAGTTCGGCATGCAGGATCGATACCAGTGCGGCCCGCGCCTGTTGCGCGACGCCATAGCCGCCCCAGTAGGCCTGCGTGACGCGCGCCACGTCGTCCACTGCGAACACGATCGCGGCATCGTGCGAACGCTTGAGCAGTGGCAGGCACGCCTGCGTCAGCCAGCATGGCGCGGTGACATTGACGTGCACTGCGCGCGCGAATGCGGCGGGGTCGGTATTTGCAAGCGGTGACAGTCCGCCGAACTCCGCTGCACAGTGCAATACGCCATCGAGACGACCGAGCTCGGCTTCGATGCGCGCAGCGAGTTCCGCGTAATCATCGGGCGATGCGCCTTCCATATCCAGCGGATACAGCAGCGCTTCGCCGCCTTCGCTGGCAATCGCGTCGTGCACACGATTCAACTTTGGCACCTTCCTGCCGAGCAACACGACCGTCGCGCCCGCGCGCGCGGATGCGATCGACGCGGTCTGACCCAGTCCACCATGCGCTCCAACGATCAAGACCACGCGGCCGGTCAATGCGCCTGCGTTCGCAGCAGCCGCCGTTGCACTCACGCGCGCTGCGTCTCCGCCACCATCTGCGCGAGCGCGCCGGACTCATAGAGCTCCAGCGCGATGTCGCAACCACCGATCAACTCGCCATTGATGAAAAGCTGCGGGAAGGTCGGCCAGTTGGAATAGCGCGGCAGGTTGGCGCGTATTTCGGGCTCTTCCAGAATGTTGACGGTGTGCAACTGCGCGGCGCCGGCGGCCTTGAGCGCCTGCACGGTGCGACTGGAAAAACCGCACATCGGAAACTGCGGCGTGCCTTTCATGAACAGGACGATCGGATGACCTTCGACTTCGGCCTGGATCCGTTCCAAAACAGACATGGGTGTTCTCCTGACGTGACCGGCGGACGCAATCAGCGCGGCGTAACCGCTGGATCACGCCCGTCCGGTAAACTCGTATTGTATCGCGCGGTTGCAGCGCGATGCTTCCCTCGCCACGTCCCCCAGGAGCCTGTCATGGCCATTGAACTGCCCGCCCTGCCCTACGACCGCACCGCGCTCGAGCCGCATATTTCCGGCGAGACCATCGATTACCACTACGGCAAGCACCACAAGACGTATGTCGACAACCTCAACAAGATGATCGAAGGCACCGAGTTCGCCGACATGTCGCTCGAGGACATCGTGCGCAAGTCGCAGGGCGGCATGTTCAACAACGCCGCGCAGACCTGGAACCACACGTTCTACTGGAACTGCCTGGCGCCGGCTTCGGGATCAAAACCAGGCGGCGGCGAGCCGTCGGGCAAGGTGGCCGACGCCATCAACAAGGCGTTTGGCGATTTCGCCAAGTTCAAGGAGCAGTTCAGCGACACCGCCATCAAGACCTTCGGTTCCGGGTGGGGCTGGCTGGTACAGCGTCCCGACGGTGCGCTGGCCCTGGCAAGCACGCCGAACGCCGCAACGCCGCTGACCGGCGACGACACGCCGCTGCTGACCTGCGACGTGTGGGAACACGCCTACTACATCGATTACCGCAACGCGCGGCCGAAGTACGTGGAGTCGTTCTGGAACCTGGTCAACTGGGATTTTGTCGCGTCCAACATGAAGTAAAGCGAATGCGTTGCCGCTTCAAACAAACGGCCGGGAATCCCGGCCGTTTGTTTGTGTCACTGCGGGTGCGTACGCCACGTCACGGGTTTGCATTCGCGTGATACTTGAACTCGATCAGATTGCCCGTGGGATCACGCAACAGCAATTTGCCACGCTCGTCGGGCATGCCGACATCCGACACCCGTGGCGGCATCGCGAAGTCGACACCGGAACATTGCAACCGTTCGATCAACGCTTGCCACTGCGGTTCGGTCAGCAGCACGCCGAAATGGTCGATGGCGCGAGCCGGATGCTGCTCGGAGGCCTGATGCAGGGTCAGCTGGTGTCCGAACAGCAGCACGTCCAGCCAGCTGCCTGCGTCGCGACCCACTTTGCAGCCGAGTACATCCACATAGAACTGCACGGCAGTACGCAGGTCGGGTACCGCGAATGACAGGTGGAATGGATTCAATTCCACGATTGCAGGCGCGCAGTCACTGGCGCGACCTGCGCCTGGCGAGCAGAAACAGCACCGACGCGCTCGAGTGCAGAGACAAGCCCGGTGACCGAATCCGCACGCAGCGTCGCGTGACCCACCTTGCGACCAACGCGCGGCGACTTCCCGTAGTCGTGCCAGTGCCCGCCCGTCTCGCGCAAGACCGCAACCGGATCCGGCAACTCCCCGACCCAGTTCAGCATGCAGGCGTGACCAAGCATGTGTGTATCGCCCAGTGGCAATCCAAGCACCGCGCGCAGGTGGTTCTCGAATTGCGACGTCTCCGCACCTTCAATCGTCCAGTGCCCGGAATTGTGCACGCGCGGCGCCAGTTCATTGGCCAGCAATTCGCCGTTGTAGCAGAACAATTCCAGTGCAAACACACCGACGTAATCGAGCGCATCCGCCAACGTCCTTGCATGCCTGAATGCAGTCTCGGTCAACAGGACATCGGCTTGTGCCGGGGCAAGGCTTGCCGACAGCACACCGTCGACATGCCAGTTCTCGGTCAGTGGCCAGGTGTGGAATTCGCCGTCGCGACCGCGCACTGCAACCACGCTCAACTCGCGCTCGAAGGGCACGAACGCTTCGAGGATCAGACCGACGGTTTCCGCTTGCGCGCCCAAAGCCTCCCACGCCGCATCGACCTCCTGCGCAACCTTGATCCGGAACTGCCCCTTGCCGTCATAACCGAGACGACGCGTCTTGAGGATGCATGGCACGCCAATTCTTGCGAGGGCCGCATCGAGTTCATCACGCGAGGCGATCGCCGCGAATTCCGGAACCGGGATACCGAGTTCGCGGAACAAGGATTTTTCTGCCAGCCGGTCCTGCGCGACAGCCAAGGCACTCGGATTCGGAAACACCGGCACGCGTTCGGACAGCCACTGCGCCGATTCGGCGGGTACGTTCTCGAAATCGAACGTGACCACATCCACCTGCTGCGCGAACTGCGCCAGCATGCGTTCGTCGCGGTAGTCGCCGACCACCATCGGCACGTATTGCCCCGCGCAGGCATCAGGCGCCGTATCCATGACCAGGAATCGCAGGCCCAGCGGTGCGCCGGAAAGCGCCAGCATGCGCGCCAGTTGCCCGCCACCGAGGATGCCGACCGTCGTCATTCCGGCACTCGACTCAACGCACGTTTGTGGAGGGATTGCGTGGATCGTCGTTGGACGTCACATCGTCGGTCTGCTGCTTGCGAAACGCCGCGAGCGCCGTCGCAATGTTCGCGTCTTCATGGGACAGCATCGCCGCAGCGAACAGCGCCGCGTTTGCTGCACCTGCGGCGCCGATTGCGAACGTCGCCACCGGAATGCCTGCAGGCATCTGCACGATCGACAGCAGCGAATCGAGGCCATTCAGTGCCTTGCTTTGCATCGGCACGCCGAGCACCGGCACCGTGGTCTTGGCCGCGAGCATTCCCGGCAGGTGCGCTGCGCCCCCTGCCCCCGCGATGATCGCGCGCAAGCCGCGCGCTGCGGCGCTGGCGGCGTACTCGAACAACACATCCGGCGTGCGGTGCGCGGACACGACACGCACTTCATGCGACACGCCGAGGGCTTCGAGTTTTTCCGCTGCGTGGCGCATCGTGTCCCAGTCGGAACGGGAGCCCATCACGATGCCGACACGGGGTGGCGTCGACGGATCCTTCGGGTTGGCAGACATGGCTGTCCCCTGTCGCAAAGACGTATTCTACCGGCCTCCAGCAACCAC
>JBBJNO010000255.1:0-1443 GCA_037720875.1 Luteimonas sp.
TGCGGAAAACGAGCGTATAGGCGAGATCTTTTTTATTAACACAGTAGAATTAGGGGACGTGTTTCTCGTCATTCCCGCGCAGGCGGGAATCCAGCGACTTTGCGGTTTCCTTCGTACAACCTCGGATCCAAGGCACTGGATTCCCGCCTGCGCGGGAATGACCTGCGCGGGAATGACGAACGAGGCCATCAACCTTGCCGCCACTCGGCCCGGCACAACAATCGATTTGCCCCCACCCCCTGAAACGCCTACAATTCCGCGGCTTTCCGGCGGGTTTCGACCCACCGCGCCGCCCACAGCGGGCGTCACCGCTGAATCCACACCCGTTGCAACCACCCGTGCCGGGGTGCTTTCCGCAAGGAAGGTTCGGTCACGGAGGCGACGGGGAGGCCCAACCCCGGAATCGTTGTCCGCCCTCCATGAGCGCGGCTGATTCCATTATTTGGAGTGTCACCCATGTCCCAAGTCACCATGCGCCAGATGCTGGAAGCCGGCGTGCATTTCGGCCACCAGACCCGTTACTGGAATCCCAAGATGGCGCCGTACATCTTCGGCGCCCGCGGCAAGATCCACATCATCAACCTCGAGAAGACGCTGCCGCTCTTCATCGATGCGATGAACTTCATTTCGGCGGTCGCGCAGAAGCGCGGCACCATGTTGTTCGTCGGCACCAAGCGCTCGGCGCGCGACTCAATCAAGGAAGAAGCCACCCGTTGCGGCCAGCCGTACATGACCCAGCGCTGGCTGGGCGGCACGCTGACCAACTTCCAGACCGTCAAGAAATCCGTGGCGCGCCTGAAGGAACTGGAAGCCGGCGAAACCGACGGCAGCTTCCAGAAACTGGTCAAGCACGAAGTACTGGGCCTGCGCCGCGAGCGCGACAAGCTGCTGGCGTCGCTGGGTGGCATCAAGGAAATGAACCGCCTGCCCGACGCGTTGTTCGTCATCGACATCGGCCATGAAGACATCGCCATCAAGGAAGCCAAGAAGCTCGGCATCCCGGTGATCGCGGTGGTCGACAGCAACTACGATCCGGCGCTGGTCGACTACCCGATCCCGGGCAACGACGACGCCATCCGTGCCGTGCAGCTGTACGCACGCGCCGCCGCTGACGCGGTGCTGGAGGGCAAGGCGGCTGCGCCGGCTGCCGGCGGACGTGAGGATCAGTTCGTCGAACTGGATGCCGAAGGCAAGCCGGTGACCGACAAACGCGGCCCGCGCCGTGCCCCCGCCAGCAAGGCGCCTGCGAAGCAGGCTGAAGCGTCTGCTCCGGCCGATGGGGAGTCATCTGTTGCCGCCGCCGAGACGACCGAAGCCGCAGTCACCGCGGACTCCTCGGAAGCCGTGGTCGAAGCGGCCGAAACACCCGCCGCCGAGTAATTCGCTCGTCACGCAGCCGCGCCACAGTGCGCGGCTGCCTTCGTATTTTTTGTAGGAGCGCAC
>JBBJNO010000255.1:1453-3719 GCA_037720875.1 Luteimonas sp.
GGGCATTACCGGTAGCGCCTCATCGCGCCCAGGTGCGCTCCTACAAACACCCACATTCAAGAGGTCACTGATGGAAATCACCGCAACCCTGGTCAAGGAACTGCGCGAACGCACCGGCGCCGGCATGATGGAATGCAAGAAGGCGCTGGTCGAAAACAATGGCGACATCGAAGCCGCCGCCGACTGGCTGCGCAAGACCGGCCTGGCCAAGGCCGACAAGAAATCCGACCGCGTCGCCGCCGAAGGCCGCATCGCGATGGCGCAGGCCGACGGCAAGGCCGTGCTGGTCGAGATCAATTCGGAAACCGATTTCGTCGCCAAGGATGCCAACTTTCTGAAGTTCACCGACGAAGTCGCCAAGACCGCGCTCGCTGGTGAAGTAAACGACGTGGAAGCACTCAGATCCGCCAAGACCAGCTATGGCAAGACGGTCGATGAAGGACGTCAGTGGTTGGTGACCCAAGTCGGCGAAAACGTGCAGGTGCGCCGCATGGCGCGCATGGACAGCGCCGCCAACACCATCGGCGCCTACGTGCACGGCGGCCGCATCGGCGTGCTGGTCGAGGTCAAGGGCGGCAATGCCCAGGATAAGGATGCGTTGGCGCGCGGCCTGGCGATGCACATTGCGGCGATGAATCCGCCCTACATCTCGGCCGCCAACGTGCCGGCCGAGTTCGTGGCGCGCGAAAAGGAAATCGCGATGGCGCAGGTCAAGGATTCCGGCAAGCCGGTCGAGATCCTCGAGAAGATGATCTCGGGCAAGGTCGCCAAGACCGTCAACGAGATGTGCCTGACCGGCCAGCCGTACGTGCTCGACACCAACATGACCGTCGAGGCCGCATTGAAAGCCGCAGGTGGCGCGCAGGTGTTGAATTTCGTGCGCCTCGCCGTTGGCGAAGGCATCGAGAAGAAGGAAGACGACTTTGCTGCCGAAGTGATGAAGCAGGCGGGTCTCGCTTAAGCGACTTCGTGATTGCAACAAACAAAAACCCGCGAGTGATCGCGGGTTTTTTGTGTCCGGCCATTTGCGCCACAAGAACGCGCAGATTGGGCTGGTTGCATGAACCGTAGCCTGGGTGGAGCCGAAGGCGATACCCGGGGCTCTTCATGGCCGGAGACGAAAAGTCCCGGGTATCGCTTCGCTCCACCCAGGCTACGAATCTGATCCGATGACTCTGCTCGCCACACTCTGTTCTGGTTTGCCGGTTTTCGCGCGGAGTGCCTTGTTTGCTGCTTTCGCAATCTTCTTGCGGGCTTCGTCGGCCTTGTCGCCTTCCATTACTTCGCGTTTGATGACTTCGTTCACGAGGACATCTTTGATTTGCGAGGAGTCAATACGAACGTCTGGCGACATGCGTCGAAGTTCACGACGGATTACGTCAACCACCGCGTCGGTTTGAAGCATCGCACCAACAAAGCGAGAAAGTGCTTGTTTCTGCGTGTGATATTCGCCGAGCACCGAACGCTGCCAACCCTCCTTGCACCACAAATAGAGCAGTTCAATATCGCTTTCGATTCGTGATTCAGGTTGCAGAAGTTGAGTCATCGGCTAGAATCCCCGCGTTTGCCAGCACTTGAGGTCGCCATGTCCCAACTCGCCTATCGCCGCATCCTGTTGAAGCTGTCCGGCGAGGCGTTGATGGGGGACGAGGATTACGGCATCGATCCCAAGGTCATCGGGCGGCTGGCGCGAGAGGTGATCGAGGCGCAGCAGGCGGGGGCCGAGGTGGCGTTGGTGATGGGCGGCGGCAACATCTTCCGCGGCGCGGGGCTGGCCGCGGGCGGCATGGACCGCGTCACCGGCGACCAGATGGGCATGCTCGCCACCGTGATCAACGCGCTGGCGATGCAGGACGCGCTGGAAAAACTCGGCGCCAAGGCGCGGGTGATGAGCGCGCTCAAGATCAACGACGTGTGCGAGGACTACATCCGCCGCCGCGCCATCCGTCATCTGGAAAAAGGCCGGCTGGTGATCTTCGCCGCCGGCACCGGCAACCCGTTTTTCACCACCGATTCGGGCGCCGCGTTGCGCGCGATCGAGATCGGCGCGGATTTGCTGCTGAAGGCGACCAAGGTCGATGGCGTGTACGACGCCGACCCAAAAAAATTCCCTGACGCCAAGCGCTTCGACACATTGACCTACGACGAAGTGCTCAGCCGCGACCTGCAGGTGATGGACACGGCCGCCTTTGCACTGTGCCGCGACAGCGACGTGCCGTTGCGGATCTTTGACATGAGCGAACCCGGCCAACTGCTGCGCATCCTG
>JBBJNO010000256.1:0-3715 GCA_037720875.1 Luteimonas sp.
CATCAAGATGGAGCAGGCGATGCTGGACGAGATGACCGATGCCGGCGTCAAGCTCCAGCGTTATCGCCCGCTGCACTGGTACAACATCGGCCGCATAAACAACCGGACCCATCGCAAGTTGCTCGTGGTGGATGGCCGGATCGCCTTCACCGGCGGCGTCGGCATCGCCGACCAGTGGCAAGGCACCGCGCAGGATCCGGAACACTGGCGCGACATGCATTTCCGTATCGAGGGCCCGGTCGTCGCCCAGTTCCAGGCGGCCTTCAACGACAACTGGATCAAGACCAGCGGCGAAGTCCTCAATGGTGCCGATTATTTCCCTCCGCTACAGCAGGTCGGTGGACAGGACGCGCATTTGTTCATCAGCTCGCCGGCCGGTGGCAGTGACAGCATGTACCTGATGTATCTGATGTGCATTGCGGCGGCCGAACACACCATCGATCTCGCTGCGTCCTACTTCGTTCCCGACACGCTGATCAACAAGGCGCTGATCGCTGCGCGCCATCGGGGGGTGCGGGTGCGCATCCTTTTGCCCGGCGAGCACATCGATTCGGAGGCAGTGAAACTGGCATCCAAGGCCAACTGGGGTGAGTTGCTGAAGGCGGGTATCGAGATCCATGAGTACAAGCCCACCATGCTGCACACCAAGCTGCTGATCGTGGATCGTGAAATGGTCTCGGTTGGCTCCACAAACTTCGACATCCGCTCGTTCCGGCTCAACGACGAGGCCAGCCTCAATGTCTATGACCACGCGTTCGCCGAGCGTATGACCGAAGTCTTCGAGCAGGATCTTCCGAACTCCAAGGAGTATTCCTACCAGATGTGGAAGCAACGCCCGTGGCAGGAAAAATTCATGGAGAAGTTCGTGCTGCCGTTGAAATCCCAGCTTTGAATTGATGATTTCCGATCCATTGCACCAGGTTTGCAAGCGTAAAACGCTATCGTCATCGACAGGTGTCGCGCCGCGCGCCTCGGGCCCCATGCTGTGGATCGGTCTGTTGCTCGCACTGCTGCTACCGATGACTGTCGCTTCGGCATTGCCGGCCGCGTTGCTGAAATCCAAGCCGGCGCCTGCCACAACGGCAAGCAATGCAGTTGCCGTTGCGCCCGATGCAGCCGCGGATCGTGCAGCGCGCGACAGGCTGCTGGTGCGCTATCGAGCCATCGATGGGCTCGACCGGGTCACGCCGCATGTCGAAGCCGGCGTTGTCCGGCTCAATGGTGAAGTCGTCAGCGAGTCGCAGCGCCGGCTCGCTGCGCTGATCGCCACCCAGTCGCCGGGCACGATCACGGTCGACAACCAGTTAAGACTGAGCACCGATCTTGGCATCCGCTTGCGCGCCGGATTCGAGCAGGTGGTGGCCAAGCTGGTGCGCCTGCTGGCGGCCGCTCCTCTATTGCTGATCGCAGCCGCCATCGTGTTGCTGCTGGCGTGGCTTGGCCGCTTCCTTTCCATGCGCCTGCACTGGATGCGGCTGCGCAGCCACAACCCCTACATGGACGGCTTGGTGCGCGGCACGGTGCGCGTCGTATTCGTACTTGCCGGATTGCTGATTGCGCTCGACTTGCTCGGCGCGACCGCACTGGTGGGCGCGGTGCTCGGGTCGGCCGGCGTGGTTGGGCTGGTGCTGGGTTTCGCCTTCAAGGACATCGCCGAAAACTACATCGCCGGCGTCCTGCTGAGCCTGCGCAGGCCATTCGCGCCGGGCGACCATATCGTGGTGGAAAAGAATGAAGGCAAGGTGGTGGCGCTGACCTCGCGCGTCACCATCCTGATCACGCTCGACGGCAATCACCTGCAACTGCCCAATGCACTGGTGTTCAAGTCGGTGCTGTTGAACTACAGCCGCAATCCCAAGCGTCGTTTCGATTTCGCCACCGTGATCGGCTCGCATACGTCCTGGAACGATGCACTCGAACTCGGCATCGCCGCACTGGCCAGCGTGCACGGCGTACTGGCCGATCCGGCACCGTCGGCGCAGATCCAGGAACTGAGCGCCGACGGCGCCACATTGCGCTTCATGGCCTGGATCGACCAGCGCGAGAACGATCTGCTCAAGACCCGCAGCGAGGCGATGCGGCTGGTGCGGCGTGCGTTGCGCGAAGCGGGGATCACCTCACCCTCACCCACGCAGAGGGTGGAACTGGTTCGGGAAACCGCCGTCGGCGCGCACACCGCGGCTGGTGACAGCGCCTTGCAACGCGATGTGTCGGTCGACCACGACGTTGATACGCAAGTGGATGCGGCGCGCAATGCGCATGACATGCAGGGCGAGAAAAACTTGCTGGGCCCCAACGGCGGCGGCGCGGCCGTCTAGCGTTGTGTGAGCGCATCTGGGCGCATGGTGTTCGATGAGCGAGCCGCGCATGGGTCACGAACTCTTTCGTAGAGCTGAGCTTGCTCCGCTGGTTTTTTTGAGTTCGCGACGCGGAGCAGCGGAGCAAGCTCCGCTCGACAAAGAGGTGCGGAACCCGTATCACTCCACCACCATCGGAATTTTCCCGATCCGTGCCTTCCATTCCCGCGGACCTGTTTCGTGCACCGAAGTGCCGGCGGAATCCACGGCGACCGTCACCGGCATGTCCTGTACGGTGAACTCGTAGATCGCTTCCATGCCCAGGTCGGCGAAGGCCACCACACGCGCGGCCTTGATCGCCTTCGACACCAGGTATGCCGCGCCGCCGACGGCCATCAGATACACCGATTTGTGCTTCTTGATGGCCTCGATCGCGACCGGCCCGCGCTCGGCCTTGCCGACCATGCCGAGCAAACCGGTCTCGCTGAGCACCTGTTCGGTGAACTTGTCCATGCGTGTCGCGGTGGTGGGGCCGGCCGGACCAACCGCTTCGTCGCGCACCGGGTCCACCGGGCCGACGTAGTAAATGAAACGTCCGCGCAGATCGACCGGAAGCGGTTCCCCGCGATCGAGCATCCCGACGATGCGTTTGTGCGCGGCGTCGCGGCCGGTGTAGAGCTTGCCGTTGAGCAGCAGCACCTCACCGGGTTGCCACGACGCGACCTCCTCGCGCGTGATCGTATCGAGGTCGACGCGACGGCCTTTCGATGCGTCGTAGGTCAGCTTGGGCCAATCGTCCAGCGATGGCGGATCGAGCATGACCGGCCCGCTGCCGTCGAGCGTGAAATGCGCATGTCGCGTGGCCGCGCAGTTTGGAATCATCGCGACCGGCAGATTGGCGGCATGCGTCGGATAATCCCTGATCTTGATGTCGAGCACAGTCGTCAGGCCGCCGAGTCCTTGCGCGCCGATGCCGAGCGCGTTGACCTTGTCGTACAACTCGACGCGCAATTCCTCCAGCCGATTACTGGCGCCGCGCGCCTTGAGATCGACGATGTCGATCGGTTCCATCAACGCTTCCTTGGCAAGCAGCATCGCCTTTTCGGCGGTGCCGCCGATGCCGATGCCGAGCATGCCCGGCGGACACCAGCCCGCGCCCATCGTCGGCACGGTCTTCAACACCCAGTCGACGATCGAATCGGACGGATTGAGCATCGCGAATTTCGATTTCGCCTCCGACCCGCCGCCCTTGGCCGCCACGATCACATCGACCATGCTGCCCTGCACGACCTTGACATTGATCACAGCCGGCGTGTTGTCGCCGGTGTTGCGGCGCGCGCCGGCGGGGTCCGCCAGCACGCTTGCGCGCAGCTTGTTGTCGGGATGGTGGTAGGCGCGACGCACGCCTTCGTTGACCA
>JBBJNO010000028.1:0-3594 GCA_037720875.1 Luteimonas sp.
GGCTACGCGCAATACGAAATCTCGGCTTACGCAAGACCCGGCCGCCAGTGCGCGCACAACCTCAACTACTGGCGCTTCGGCGACTATCTCGGCATCGGCGCCGGCGCGCACGGCAAGATTTCATCGGGCGCCGAGCAGAGCATCCTGCGGCGCTGGAAGGTCAAGCATCCGTCCGATTACCTGCTCAAGGCCGGCACGCCGCAGATGATCGGCGGCGATGAGCTGATCGACGATGCACGCCGTCCCTTCGACTACATGCTCAATGCGCTGCGGCTGGCCGAAGGGTTTTCGCTGCGAGCATTCGAGTCGCGCACTGGCTTGCCGCGCAGCGCGATCGACATTCCGCTTGCCAGGGCGCTTGAAAACGATTGGCTCACGCTCGAAGGCGAGGACGTGATGCCGACCGAACGCGGACACCGCTTCAATAACGACGTGATCGGGCTGTTCCTGGGCGCCTGAGTGGCTTCACGCCCCCGCTTCAATCGGCGCGGCAAGCTGCCGGCATGCTCGACAGTCTTGTCATCCACTGCCCGTACTGCGGCGAGCGGTTCGAGGCGCTGGTCGATGCCAGCGCCGGCGATGCCCAGTACGTGGAGGATTGTCCGGTGTGCTGCCGTCCGATCGAGTTGCACCTGCGGCTCGGCGACGACGGCAGCCCGCTGCTGGATGCCGACCGCGATGCCTGATGCCTGCCACAACGACGCCGCCGATCGCGGCCGGTTTGGCGGTGGGTTGGCGTGCGTGGTATTTAAGGGCTTCCAGACAACGCAGGCTGCCAGACCGTCTCCATGTCGCTGAACCAGGATGGACATTCCGCAACATTGATCGGCAGCGATCTCCCGCCGCGCGTTCGTGCGGCGCTGGAACAGTTGATGGGCGTGTTGTCGGAGGAGATTGTCCGTGGCTTGAACGCCATGCTGAACGACCTCGAGCAACAGTTGTTCCGCCAGGCCGACCATGCGCAATCGTCGATCGACCAGGAAGGCCAGTTCACCGCCCTGCGCAGCCTGAAACTGACCCGCGCCGATTTCGTGCCGCGTTACCTGCATGAGCTGGAAAGTTCGCTGGCGCGATTGCGCAAACCATTGCCGGAAACCGAGTCCGCGCCGGCACTGAATCCGACGCTGGATGATTGGCAATTGGTGGAACACGGCGCGGCCGACGAAGATGTCGTGCTGACTGAACTGGCGGTGCGCTACGAGTCGCGCGCGACATTGACGCTGTACCTGCTGGGACAGCGGTTTGGTGTGCTGGCCGCGTCGCCAGCCCATGAAAACGACCGCCTGCCGGTCGGCCCTCGCGCGCTGTTGCGGATCGTCCAGGTCACTGCCGATGCCCTGCAGCTGGACGCAGTGCTGCGGCCGGCGCTGTTCCGCGCGTTTGAACATCACGTCATGACCGGCTACGCCACCTTGGCCGAATTGATGAATGACGTACTGAGCAAGGCGCTCATTCTTCCCGAACTCGAATTCGTGCCGATGCGCCCGCGCCCAGCGGTGCAGCTGCGGGATACGTCGGATGAGGCAGCGACTGCGCCTGGCGCTGATGGCGGGAGCAGTGCTGGAGGTTCCGGCGGTGGTGGTGCGGGCGGTTCCAATGGTGGTGGCCTTGGTGGTGGTGGTGGCGCCGGCGGCACGGGTGGTCCCGGCGGTGGTGGCAGGGGCGGCTTTGGCGGCGGCGGTACTGGCGGCGCTGCTCATCGCAGCGGCCCCAGCGGTGGCGGCGCGCACCCGGGTCAGCGGGCGATGGAGGCAGGCGGCCACGCTCCAGGCCAGACCCCCTTCACCGGCTGGCTCGGGCAATCGAGCCCACCCAGCCAGGTGGATGAAGCGATGCAGTTCTCGCTGCTACAGCAATTGCTGTCGGGCCGGCGTGGCCTCATCGGCAAGTTTCAACCCGGGGGCAACGCCGCGCCCGCCGAACAGCTTTCACCGCCCGCCCTTGACGCGATGCTCGGCAGCATCCAGAAAAACGTGCGCAGCGCAGCGCCGGCCGACCGTCCGCGCTCGCTGCGCGACGTGCAGCAGACCGTGCTGGCGCAGGCGCGCCAACAGCGGGGCAAGGCGGCCTCGCTGTCGACCGATGACACTGATACGTTCGACATGCTCGGCCTGCTCTACGCCGAACTCGAACGCGAAGTCGGCGACGGCACGACCGCGCGCGCCCTGCTCGACCAGCTGCAGGTGCCGTTGCTGCGGATGGCGTTGCAGGACCGCGCCTTCTTCGTGCGCAGCGAGCATCCCGGGCGGCAATTCCTCAATACCGTCGCCGAATCGGGCGCGACGTGGCTGGGCGAGGACGGTGTCGATCCATTCTTTGAACGCCACCTCACCCAGACCGTGGAACGCGTCGTCACCGACTATCAGGGCGACGTCAGGATCTTCGAGCAGGCCAATACCGAACTGCAGCAGCAAGTGCAGTTGCAGGCACGCCGTGCCGAGGTCAGCGAGCGCCGGCACGTCGAGGCGGCGCGCGGCAAGGAAAAGCTGATCGTTGCCAAGCAACGTGCCGTCGCGGCGCTGGAAGGCATCCTGCTAGGGCAAACATTGCCGCGCTTCGTGCAGACCCTGTTGAAGCAGGCCTGGACCGATGTGCTGACGCTGGTATTGCTGCGCAACGGCGAGGACTCCGAGTTGTGGCGCGCGCACCTCGATGCCACGCACCGCATCATCAAGGCGACCGGTTCCAGGGATGGCGAACCGGACCAGGAACTGGCCGCGCAGATCGAGCAGTCGATGCTGCAGGTCGGTTACCACGCCAACGAGGCAGCGGCGATGGGACGCCAGCTCAGCCGCGCGCCGGACGAGAGCGACGAGCCAACGTCGCGCACCGAACTCAGCGTCAAGCTGAAATCGCATGCGCGACTGGGCGCGGACACGGAGACGCGGAAGGTTGAATCCAAATCGCGCAATCCTGAGGAGCAGGCCACCTACGAATACCTGCGTTCGCTTCCCTTCGGCACCTGGCTTGAGTTCACCAACAACCAGCAGGGCGACAAGTCCCGCCGCCGGTTGTCGTGGTACAGCCCGGTCACCGACAACGCCCTGTTCGTCAACAACCGTGGTCAGCGGGTGGCGGAAATGACCCTCGATCACCTGGCGCGGATGATGGCGCGCAACCAGGCGCGCGTGGTGACAGTCGACAGCAGCCGCCTGGTCGATCGTGCCTGGCAGGCCGCGGTGTCCGCACTCCGCGGTTTTGCCGGCAGGGGCGAAGAACCCGTCTGGACGGCCCCGGCATGAGCGTCGAATACCGTCGCGCGCCCCGCCGCCGCGTCATCGAGCAGATCGACGTGGTCGATGCGATGACCGACACGATGATCGGCCGCCTGAGCAACCTGTCGGAGACCGGCTTGCTGCTGATCGCCAACGCGCCCTTGAACGAGGACGCGTTGTACCAGTGGCGCTTCAACCTGCCGCATCCAGGCGGCGGCGCGGCGGCGATCGAATGCGGTACGCATCTGCTGTGGCAGGATCGCGCCAGCGCACCCGGGCAATGGTGGGTCGGCGCACGCTTCATCCTGCTGTCGAAACAGGCGACGGATGTCGTCACAGCGTGGATCGAAGCGCCGGGCGGCAGCTCCGAGTAGCCGCG
>JBBJNO010000028.1:3604-14278 GCA_037720875.1 Luteimonas sp.
GTGTGCGTGCAGGCAGGCGCTCCACGATGCGATGAGT
Organism: Luteimonas sp.; assembly: GCA_037720875.1. Taxonomy (GTDB): domain Bacteria; phylum Pseudomonadota; class Gammaproteobacteria; order Xanthomonadales; family Xanthomonadaceae; genus JALYOU01. Next base: position 3,642 of record JBBJNO010000028.1, read on the forward strand.
CGTGTCAGTAAGAAGTTTCCTGGTCACGCATGACGTTGGCAGGCCGACAAACGCCTGCGGACAGCGCTGCTTTCCTGCGCATCACGCGTGATTGCGGCAAAATCGCAGTCCGCTTCCACCGGCCACCGCGATGACACCCCCGGATTTCTCCGCGCTCTACGCCACCCACCTGGACATCCTCAAGCAGCGCGCCGATGAAGCCCTGTCGCGCGGCGGTTTCGAGCATCTGGTGATCCCCAGCGGCACGCAGCATTACCAGGTGTTCGATGACCGCGATTACCCGTACGCGGTCAATCCGCAGTTCAAGCACTGGCTGCCGCTGACGCGCGTCCCCAACAGTTGGCTGGTGTATTCGCCGGGCAACAAGCCCAAGGCGATCTACTACCAGCCCTTCGATTACTGGCATGTGGTGCCGGCGACGCCAAGCGGCTGGTGGGTCGAGTATTTCGACATCGTCATCATCCGCAAGCCGGAGGAAGCGCTGCAGCATCTGCCAAAGGATTCCGCGCGTTGCGCGATCCTCGGCGAGCCGCTGAGCGCGCTCGGCGGCTTCGTACCCAACAACCCGTCACCGGTCATCGACTACCTCGAATACCAGCGCGCCTTCAAGACGCCGTACGAGGTCGCGATGATGCGACAGGCCACGCGCGCGGGCGTACGCGCGCATCGCACCGCCGAAGCCGCGTTCCGCGCGGGCAAGAGCGAGTTCGACATCCACCTGGCCTATTGCGCCGCCGCCCGGCAGGACGCCGGCGAGCTGCCGTACAACAACATCGTCGCGCTCAATCGCAATGGCGCGGTGCTGCATTACACCGAACTCGATCGCGCGCCGCCGCAACCGTTGCGCTCGTTCCTGATCGACGCCGGCGCCAGCTTCCACGGCTACGCCTGCGACATCACCCGCACCTACGCGGCCGAGACCGACGGCAAGTTCCAGGCGATGATCGATGCGGTTGACGCCGCGCAATTGAAGCTGTGCGACCAGGTGCGCGCCGGCAACGACTACAAGCAATTGCACCTGGATGCGCACCTCGCGCTCGGCGGCATCCTGCGCGACTTCGGCCTCATCAACTGCTCGCCGGAAGCCGCGCTCGCCAACGGCGTGAGCAGCGTGTTTTTTCCCCACGGCATCGGCCACGGCATCGGCCTGCAGGTGCACGACGTGGCCGGCTTCGCCGCTTCCGACCGCGGCGGCACCATCGCCAAGCCGGACGGCCATCCGTACCTGCGCCTGACGCGGGTACTGGAACCGGGCATGGCGGTGACGATCGAGCCGGGCATTTATTTCATCGATATGCTGCTCGATGGCCTCAAGAACAACGGCAATGCCAATGCGGTGGACTGGACGCGCGTCGATGCGTTCCGCCCCTACGGCGGCATTCGCATCGAGGACGATGTGGTCTGCACCGAGGCGGCGCCGATCAACCTGACGCGCGAGGGGTTTGCCGAGGCGGCGTGATGCGTTTGCTGCGCCGAATGCAGCACGCTCACCGTAGGATGGGTTGAGCCAAAGGCGATACCCATCGTCTTCGGGACGCACGATTCTGATGGGTATCGCTGCGCTCAACCCATCCTACCCAATTGAACCCATCCTACCCAACTGCTCGATGGCCTCAAGAACAACGGCAATGCCAATGCGGTGGACTGGACGCGCGTCGATGCGTTCCGCCCCTACGGCGGCATTCGCATCGAGGACGATGTGGTCTGCACCGAGGCGGCGCCGATCAACCTGACGCGCGAGGGGTTTGCCGAGGCGGCGTGATGCGTTTGCTGCGCCGAATGCAGCACGCTCACCGTAGGATGGGTTGAGCCAAAGGCGATACCCATCGTCTTCGGGGACGCACGATTCTGATGGGTATCGCTGCGCTCAACCCATCCTACCCAACTGATGGGTATCGCTGCGCTCAACCCATCCTACCAACTGTCGAAGGCCAAGATCCCGCGCTGCTTCTGGACACCCGGCAAGCTAATGCGCTCTCTTCGAGGCCATCAACGCCTCGATCTCATCCGCACTGCGCGCCAGTTTGTCCGTCAGCACCCGATGCCCCTCCCTGGTGACCAGCACATCGTCCTCGGTGCGAATACCAATCCCGCGCCACTTCGCATGCACCGACTTGTCATGCGGCGACACATACAACCCCGGCTCGATGGTGAACACCATGCCCGGCTCGAGCAGGCGCGATTCGCCGTCGAGGCGATATTCGCCGACGTCGTGCACATCCAGGCCGAGCCAGTGCCCGGTCTTGTGCCGGTAGAAGCGTTTGTAACTGCCATCGGCGATGTTTTTTTCGAGTTTGCCTTTCAGCAGGCCGAAACGCAGCAATCCGTCGGTCAAGGTTTCGACCGCGGCGTTGTGCCCGGCTTCGTAGGCAACCCCGGGCCTGGCCTGCGCCAGCGCGGCGGCCTGCGCCGCGCCCACCAGATCGTGCAGCGCGCGCTGTTGCTTCGAGAAACGGCCGTTGACCGGGAACGTGCGGGTGATGTCGGCCGCATAACCGCGATACTCCGCGCCCGCATCGATCAATACCAGGTCGCCCTCGTTCGCCTGCGCGTTGTTGGCGACGTAGTGCAGCACGCAGGCGTTGGCGCCCGCGCCGACGATGCTGCCGTAAGCCGGGCAGGCATCATGGCTGCGGAAGACCTTTTCGATTTCCGCCTGCAACTCGTACTCGTGTATCCCGGCTTTCGCCGAGCGCATCGCGGCCTGGTGTGCAAGCACGCTGATGTCGGCGGCGCGCTGCATCAACTTGAGTTCGTCGCTGGTCTTGAACAGACGCAATTCGTCGAGCAGGTGTCCTAGCTCGAGGAATTCGTGCGGCGGCTGCGCACCCTGCCGCACCTGCGCGCGCACCCGGTTGAGCCAGCCAATCAGTTTCAGGTCGAAATCCGTATCGCGGCCGAAGTGGTAGTACACGCGGGTGCGGCCTTCGAGCAGGCCCGGCAGGATCTCGTCGAGGTCGGCGATGGGATAGGCATCGTCCATGCCGAACTGTTCCACCGCGCCGTCCGGGCCTGCGCGCGGGCCATCCCAGCCTTCACGATCAGGATCGCGCTCGCGGCAGAACAGCAGGTTTTCGCCATGCGCGCGGCCCGGCACCAGCACCAGCACCGCCTCGGGCTCGGCAAAACCGGTCAGGTACCACAGATCGGAGTCCTGCCGGTACGGGTAGTGGGTGTCGCGGCTGCGGATGCGCTCCTGCGCGGCTGGCAGGATCAGGATCGCGTCGTCACCCGCCATGCGCATCAATTGCTTGCGGCGGCGGGCGTAACTGGAGAGGGCGATACCGGTGGTCTGCTTCATGGAAATACTGGAGAGTTTGGTTTCAGCCGCGGATGGCACGGATTAATGCGGATAAACGACGCTGTGCACAAGATGCCGTGCACAAGCAGGATCGAGCAAGCTCGGCCTCACAAAAAAGCGGGTCGATGATTCCATCGCCACCCGTCATTTCATCTGCACATATCTGATTGACGCAACTCGAAAAGCGGGCCTCGGGCTGCGGACAATCCGCGTCCAGCCCTTCAATTCAACCGTTGCCGATGCCGCGGCCCCATCACGCAGTCGCCATGCAGCAACAACACCGCGACGCGCACGAACTCCTCGATCTCGGCATAGGCCGCTTCGTCCTCGTCATCGCCGTCGTCTTGCGCAGTCGCCGCGGCAAGACTTGCAAGATCCGCCAACGCCTCGTTGCCTTCCTCCGACAATGGCGGATCGTTGCCTGCCGCCAGCCCAAAGCCGCCAAGAAACCCGCGACACCAGTCGAACAGCGCATCACTGCGCTCGGACAACGACGCCTCGTCATCGGGCAGCAGCAAGTCGAAACCGAAATCGCGATCCTCGAACTGCTCGACGCTCGCGCGCTTGAGCACATCGAGATCGCTGCCGGACGCAGGCGATGGCAGCGCATCGTCCGCGAACACGTTCCGCAGCCAATTCGCATCGTCGCTGCCACCACCCGCCAGCCAGCCGCACAGTGCGCCGTGCACTTCGGCGGGGGTGGCCGCGAGCGCGAGCGCGAGCGCGAGCGCAGCCGCGGCCGCATCGATCTCGGGCCACGATGGCAGTGGGGTATGTTGCTGCACGAGGGCGCGATCCGAGGATGGAACGCCAGTGTAGCAATGGCCGCGCATCTGCAAGTTTGGTGACGGCAACGCGATCCGCCTACACCGCGCCATCGATCATCAGGGGGATTGCGCCGACGTGATGGGCCGCCCTTCCCATCGCTGGCCTATCTCAAGCGCCTGCCGATCACCACCTTGAAAATCGACAAGGCCTTCATCGATGACATGACCGGCAGCGCCGATGACCAGGCCATCACCGGCTCGATCATCGCGATGGCGCGCTCGCTGCAGCTCACCGTCGTGGCCGAGGGCGTCGAACACCAGGCGCAGGCGGACTTCCTGCACACCCAGCACTGCGACGAAGTCCAGGGCTACTGGGTCTCGCGGCCGCTGGATCCCGACCGGTGCCCGGATTCCTGCGCAACTGGGAAGCGGGCCGCCTGCCGGTGCAAGCATCCTGAACGTGGTTTGCCGAGCAATGCGTCGGTGCTATCGTGCGGCCCATGGACAGCAACGACGCCATCGCCCAGCTCCGCGCCTTCGCGGATCGAATCGATTTGCTGGTCGCGCATGCACAGCGGCTGTCGGAAGAAAACCAAAGCCTGCGTTCGCAACAGGAACAACTGGCGAGTGAGCGCTCGCAACTACTCGCAAAAAATGAACAGGCGCGTTCGCGCGTGGAAGCCATGATCACGCGGCTCAAGTCCCTGGAGCAGCACACATGAGGCGATGCCATGAATGCGCGCCGATGAGTGCCGGTCCATGAGCGCCAGCGAGCCGGTCAACGTGCGCGTGCTCGATCGTGAATACACGGTCGGCGTGGCCGCCGCTGAAAAAGACAGCTTGCTTGCCGCCGCCAAACTGCTCGACAACAAGATGCGTGAGATCCGCGGCAGCAACCGCATGGCCGCGGTCGATCGCGTGGCCGTGCTCGCCGCGTTGAACCTCGCGCATGAACTGCAGCAACTGCGCAGCGAAAACCAGCAACGCGATCACGAACTCACGCGCACGCTGGGCGACCTGCGACGCAAGCTCGATGGCGTGCTCGATCCCGCGCCACGCTGAATGTTCCACGCGCGTTGCCGACGAACGGACTTTGCATTTGCACCTCGCTCGCTATACTGCAGTCGCGTCCTCTGCCGTGTTTGACGGTGTGCGCAAACATACGCCTTGTCCCTTAAGAACGACATTGGGACCGCAGCGGAAACCCGGCGTGCATGTCCGCCTTGTCGCGGAAAGCCCAACGGTTTCCAAGCGTTACCACTTGAACCCCGGGTTCAAGGTCGTTTCGCACACATCGCCATGGCGGAGGATGCATTTTATTCTTGTGACTGCTCCCGCATGGCTGCAATCATGCGAGTCCGGGACGTTGCATGACCACTGATCGCAACGCATTGCGATCGAGCTTGCGCCAACAACGTCGTGCCCTTCCCGCGGCGCAACGCCTCACCGCCGCCGACGCGGTTGCAGAACGATTGTTGCTCCTGCCCTTCGCGCCCACGACAGGTTACGTCACCGGTTACTGGGCGCTGGATGGAGAAATCGCGCTGCACGCCTGGCAATTGCGCTTGCCGCCCACCGTGATCTATTGCCTGCCGGTGCTGCACGACGACGACCGCCTCCGCTTCGCGCCATGGCGACCAGGCGATGCACTTGTCAGCAATCGTTACGGCATTCCCGAACCCGATGTCGCCTCCACGTCATTGCTGCACGCGGACGCGATGCAACTCGTCGTCGTACCCACCGTGGGTTTCGATACGCGGTGCCATCGGCTCGGCATGGGCGGCGGCTGGTACGATCGCACGTTCGCGTTTCGCCACGATCGCCCCGCCCCGCCATGGCTGGCCGGCGTCGCGTTTGCCACGCAACGCATCGATGCACTATCGCCGCAAGCCTGGGACGTCCGGCTGGATGCGATCTGCACCGAGACCGAATCCTTCCTTGCCGACGCACGACCCGCATGAGCACACGCAAACGCCATTGGCTGATGAAATCCGAACCCGACGATTTCTCGATCGACCACCTGCAACGCGTCGGCATCGAGCCGTGGACCGGCGTGCGTAATTACCAGGCGCGCAACTTCATGCGCAGCATGCACGTCGGTGATGGCGTGTTGTTCTACCACTCCAGCACCGAGGTGCCCGGCATTTATGGCCTGGCGGAAGTCGCAAGCGAGCCGTATCCAGATCCCACGCAATTCAACAAGAAATCGAAATATTTCGACGAGAAATCCACGCGGGAAGACCCACGCTGGTCCCTGGTCGATGTGAAATTCGTGCGCAAGCTCAAACGCGGCATCCCGCTCGACGAGATCCGTGGGCAGGCCGAGGCCCTTGGCGAAGACTTCGCGTTGATCCGTCGCGGCACCCGCCTGTCGGTGCTGCCGGTCACGGCCGCGCAGTGGAAAATCCTCCTGTCGCTGAAATGAGCCGGACTCTGACTGATATGAGCGAAACAAAACGCATTGCCGGCGAGAAAGCGATCGAGTTCGTCGAGGACGGGATGATCGTCGGTGTCGGCACCGGCTCCACCGTGGTGTACTTCATCGATGCACTGGCGAAGATCAAGCACCGCATCGCCGGCGCGGTATCGAGCTCGGAGCTGAGCACGCAGCGCCTGCAGGCGCACGGCATCGAGGTGTTCGACCTCAACCATGCCGGCCCGATTCCTTTGTACGTGGATGGCGCCGACGAATGCGATCCGCACAAGCGACTGATCAAGGGTGGCGGCGCGGCATTGACGCGCGAGAAGATCATCGCCGAAGCCAGCGAGAAGTTTGTCTGCATTATCGATCCGGCCAAGCGCGTCGATGTCCTCGGCAAGTTTCCACTGCCAATCGAGGTGATCCCCATGGCGCGCAGCCTGGTCGCGCGCCGGATCGTCGCCATGACGGGTGGGCAGCCTGTGTGGCGCGATGGCGTGGTGACGGACAACGGCAACTGGGTGCTCGACGTGCATGGGCTGTCGATCACCGATCCGGTGACGCTGGAGCTTGAGCTCAACCAGATCCCGGGCATCGTCAGCGTCGGCCTGTTCGCGCGACGCCCGGCCGATGTGGTGATCGTCGGTGGGGAACCGCCAATCACGCTTTAAGCCATTGATTTTGCAGCGTCTCTGTCACTGAGACCGGGCAGCGCGATACTGGCCCGCCATGCGGTAATGCCGGAATGTCGTCGTGACGCTGCGCTGCCTCTACATCGACTTCAATTCGTTTTTTGCCTCGGTCGAGCAGCACGACGAAAAACGACTGCGCGACCGACCTGTGGGTGTCGTGCCCGTCATGGCGGCGACCACTTGCTGCATCGCCGCAAGCAGCGAAGCGAAGGAGTTCGGCGTCAAGACGGGGACGCCAGTCTGGGAAGCGCTGGAGCGCTGCCCCGAGATCAAGCTGGTGGAGGCACGCCCGGCGCGATACGTGCAGATTCATCATCAACTGATGGATGCGATCAATGACTGCATTCCGCATGCCCTCCCGGAATCGATCGATGAAGTGCCGTGCTGGCTGATCGGCCGCGAACGGCAGCGCGAGAATGCCGAGACCATCGCGCGCAACATCAAGCAGACGCTGCTGGACCGCTTCGGTCCAACGCTGCGCTGCTCGATCGGCATCGCGCCCAACAAGTTCCTCGCAAAAACCGCATCCGACATGGTCAAGCCCGATGGGTTGACCGTGCTCGAGCCGCAGGATCTGCCGCACAAACTCCATGCGCTCCAATTGCGCGATTTATGCGGCATCGGGCCATCGATGGAACACCGGTTGCGCTCGGCCGGAATCTACACCGTCGAACAACTTTGCGCCGCACCGCGCGACTACTTGCGCGTGGCCTGGGGCAGCATCGAAGGCGAGCGTTATTGGTTGAAGCTACGTGGTTTCGACCTGCCGGAGGTGCCGAAGCGGCGCGGCTCGATCGGGCACTCGCACGTCCTTGGGCCGGAACTGCGCAACTACGAGGGCATGCGCGCGGTGTTGTTCAAGCTGCTGGCCAAGGCGGCGATGCGGCTGCGCCATGAACATTTCCTTGCCGGCGGCCTGTCGATCCGCATCCGTTTCGTCGGCCTGGAGTCGCGATTCGAGCGCGACTTGGCTTTCGCGCCGCTTGACGATTCCACGACCTTCTTGCGCTTGCTGGGCAAGCAACTGGATGCCTTGGATCGAGCGATCGAACACGGACGCTGGGATCCGAAGCGCCACCCACCACTGTCGGTCGCGGTCACTCTGGTGGGTCTGGAGCCCATCGCCAGCGTGACCGAGGAATTGATGAACGAGCGTCGGCAGGGCAAACGTATCTGCACCGTGCTGGATCGCGTCAACCAGCGCTACGGCAACAATGCCCTGTACTTCGGCGCCATGCAGCACGCCCTCTCCCACGATGCCGCGCCGATGCGGATCCCTTTCTCCAAGATTCCAGATACCCGCCTCGAAGCAGACATCGCGCCACCGGCCGACAGCGGCGAGGAACTCTGGCTGCAACGCGAGCGGCAATTCAAGGTGCTGGCCGAGGCCGCGCACCGCGAATCGCGGCAGCGGCAGAACAACAAGCACGAAGCAGCCATGCAGAAAGCGGGCGCCGGCGGTTGGCTGCCTTCGCAGCGCAAGCCTGTCGCGGTGTCCATGCGCGGGGAAAGTGGTTCGCTGTTCTGATTATTATCTGCCGACCCGTTTAACCCGGCCGATCCTGCCATCGATCCCTCAGCGCAGTACTCGTCCAGATTATGTACGCGTCACTGTCCAAATTTTGTCCCGTGGTACGGGCGAAATTTCCCAAAATTCAAAATCACGCATATCACAACGCCCCGGAGTCCGGGGCGTTTTCTATCACAATAAGTGTAAATCCTCAGCCTCTTTGCTCTGATAGCCAACTGCGTAGTTCTTGAACAAGTTGCTGCTCTTTGGGGGAAAGGATCAGGTTCAGTGCCTGAGCATAATTTGTCCCTGGTGGACACCCATGAGTAGAACAAATTTGCGCTGTCAACAAAGATTTGGTTCCACAGGCGTTCATTTGGCCGCACGTTGTCAACGCACTTGCATAAGCAAACGCCTCGGCTAAAGCTTCTTGGCTAACCCCAAATCCTTCCTGATTTGCGAGTTGATTTTCTTCGATCAAATACCACCCTGCAGATGCAACATCGAAATAATTATTTGAAGTTGAGATTTCAGCAAGTGCTTTACTAGCTGCCGCTGGCTTGCCTTCCTTTTTCGCAATAGCAGCGATGTCCAACGGAGGGCCCGTGTAACGGAACTCCGACGCATCGAAGCCTTGACAGGCTGCCTCAACATATTGAATCGCCCACGCATGTTGGGCATCCGTGCTCCTAGAGTTGTCTGCTTTTGTAGCCGGTTTGGAGCAAGCGTGCATAGCAGAGTTAAGCATCCCCGCTACTTCGCGGCTATCGCTTCCTTTTAGAGCGATGACTGCCCGTAGTGTGTCTTGAAGGCGTAAATTATCGCCACCCAACCCTTGTCGGTCTAAAGGCGTCGAAGTTTGCGCTGACCTCTGGCCAGAACCTGTAGGCCGGGCTGTTTCATCAACTGTTGTCTCGTTATTAGGGGAGTCTTGTAAGGCTGAAATTGAAGAAGGATCGTCCTTCTTGAGCATGTATAGCCCAGCTCCGCCAGCGAGAATCGCCCCTATCAGCACTATACCAATGCGCTTGTTCATTATTTTGTCCTTAATTTTCCTACTAATTGTTAGCGGAAACATATCAGCGAGTTGGGAACCGGCACGTCGAAAAGCGGGGACGAAGACGTAGGTGCTGTGACTTTCCAAGCTTCGCTCGATCCATCGTCATATGTAACGCGGACAATCTGATTCGTGCGAAGCAAACCCTGCCCAGTTGCTAGGGATGCCACTTGGCTAATAGCGGTATCTCTGTTCGCATGTTGCCATCGCGTTGTAGTGTCACTATCGCAGTCTGCGTAAACGGCATCAGTCGCATTGTCAATAATTCTTTCCGCGATGAATCGATACGCTCCGCCGGCGTAAGCCCTATCGTAGTAGTCGGACCAGATAGTATCTGGATATTCATCACCACTGCCGCTGTTATAAAAGTACGTGCACACAGAACCCGCAAAGACGGGAGCGTCATCTCCAACTGATACGTAGGACGGGCGGCACTCCCAAGAACCAGTACGGCAGTAATCGCAATAGACGGCATTAGCGGGCGCTGAAAGGCCGACTAGTAAGGCAGCAGTAATTCCTTGAAGGATCTTGATCACAAATGTCAACTCCATGTTGTCGCCAAATCATTTGGCGCGATCACTGTAACAAGCAAGAGACCCTCCTCTTGTTCTGAATTGCTACCTATAGTGGCCGATTTCGTTGAATATTGGTCACCTCGTTACTAACAGTGCTATCCCGCGGAACTCGCCCTTGGTGTCTTTGTATAAAACGAACTGCTTTGGACTACTTGTCATATCGCACTCCTTGGTAGGAGTTTCGAGCTTACGCCCGCCGACGCGGATGTGATTAAAGAAAAGAAGAAAGCCCGTCCATTGCTGGACGGGCTTTCGGGATAGAACCTGGCGATGACCTACTCTCGCATGCGGATGCACACTACCATCGGCGCAGCTG
>JBBJNO010000257.1:0-3709 GCA_037720875.1 Luteimonas sp.
ACGTCCCAGTCCCAGCCGCTGACCGCCGCGCCGCGCACGCCGAGCACGGCTGAGCGGTCCTGCGACAGGTTGTGGATCTGCGGCAGGAAGCCGTTGGGATAGATCTGCGGCGTGTTGCGCGCGTCGTTGGGCGCGCGGAAAAACCCGTTCGACAACGCATCGCGATTGCTGGCCATGCCGAAGCCGTAGAACGTGATCGCATCGGTGAGGTCGAACTCGCCGTTGAGCGAGATCGCACCCTGGTTGATCTTCGGATCGCCATAGCGCTGCACCACCCTGTCCCGCGGCGGGATCGGGTTAGGCGCGGGGATCGCCAGCGGATTGAACGGGCGCGCGCGATCGGTTTGCTCGTTGTGGCCGACCTGGCCGGCGAGGTGCAGCTGTCCGCGATCACCGCCGATCAGGAAACCGCCATCGCCGGCCAATTGCGTCTGCGCGCCATCGCCCGCGCTGTACTGCCCGTACTTGAAATCGATGCCGCCACCTTGGCCGCCCTTGAGCACGATGTTGATGACGCCGGCGATCGCGTCGGAGCCGTATTGCGCCGACGCGCCGTCGCGCAGCACTTCGATGCGCTCGACCGCCGCGATCGGGATCGCATTGATGTCGACCGGCGAGGAACCGCGTCCCTGGCTGCCATTGAGGTTGATCAGCGCAGTGGTGTGGCGGCGCTTGCCGTTGACCAGCACCAGCACCTGGTCGGGCGAGAGGCCGCGCAACTGCGCCGGTCGCACCGCATCGGTGCCGTCGGTGATCGCCGGACGCGGGAAATTCAGCGAGGGCAACGCCCGCGACAAGGCCGTCGCCAGTTCGCTGGTGCCGGTGGCCTGCAGCACCTCGGGCGTGATCACGTCGATCGGCGCCAGCGACTCGGCCACCGTGCGGTCGGAAACGCGCGTACCGGTGACGACGATGGTGTCCAGACTCTTGGGTTCGTCTTCACTGGGAGGAGTTGCAGCCGGCGGCGTGGTCTGCGCATAGGCCACGGAACTGCCCAGTGCGAGCAACACGGCGAACGCGAGGGGATGACGAGATGCGACCACGGTGCTTAGGACTGACATGGGAATGACTCCAGACGGTGAGGATGGCGTGAAGCGCGTCTAATTAACACGTTCATAACAACTAATCAATTGCTGGTTCCGCGTGGAAAGATGACTGAAACGGCCCGCAAGTGCAGAGCGGCCGGTCCGGTCGCTGCCGCTTCGGTAGAATCCGCGCCCTCATGATCTCCTTCCGCAATTTCGCCCTGCGCCGCGGCGAACGCCTGCTCCTGTCCGATGTCGATCTCACCCTGCACGCCGGCTGGCGCGTGGGCGTGGTGGGGCGCAACGGCACCGGCAAGTCGTCGCTGTTCGCCGCTGTCCGCAACGAGATCGAGGCCGACCGCGGCGACCTCGACGTGCCCAATCGTGTGCGCATCGCCAGCATCGCGCAGGAAATGCCGTCGCTGCCCGATGCCGCGATTGATTTCGTGCTGGCCGGCGACGTGGTCGTGCATGCCGCGCTGCAGGCCGAGGCCAACGCCTTCGCCAACGAGGATTGGGAAGCGGTCGCCGTGGCGCATCACCGGCTGGAGGAAGTCGGCGGTTACGACGCCAGCGCGCGCGCCGGCAAGCTGCTGCACGGCCTTGGGTTTCCCGCCGACACGCATGCGCGTGCGGTCAGCACGTTTTCGGGCGGCTGGCGGGTGCGTTTGAATCTCGCACGCGCGCTGATGACGCCATCGGATTTGTTGCTGCTCGACGAACCCACCAACCATCTCGATCTCGATGCGGTGCTGTGGCTGGAGCAATGGCTGCTGAAATACCCCGGCACGCTGCTGCTGATCTCGCACGATCGCGAATTCCTCGATAACGTGTGCACGCACACGCTGCATCTGCACAGCGGCAAGGCAAAACTTTATACCGGCGACTACACCGCGTTCGAGCGGCAGCGCTCCGAGCAGTTGCGCCTGCAGCAGATCACGCATGAAAAGGCGCAGGCCGAACGCGCGCACCTGCAGAGCTTCATCGATCGTTTCAAGGCCAGCGCGTCGAAGGCCAAGCAGGCGCAGTCGCGGGTCAAGCGCCTGGCCAAGATGGCCGGCACCGAGGCGGTGCGCGCCGAGCGCGAGATCCGCATCGATTTCCCGCAGCCGTTGAAGCTGCCGAATTCGTTGATCCGCCTGGATCATGCGGGCTGCGGATATACCGAGTTCCGTGTAGGAGCGACTTCAGTCGCGAGCTCTTCGCGGGGAAATCAAGAGCTCGCGGCTGAAGCCGCTCCTACCACCGCGCCGACAGCAGCCGGCGGGGCAAGGACGATCCTGCACAACGTCGGTTTCGGCCTGGAAGCCGGCGATCGCGTCGGCCTGCTCGGCGTGAACGGCGCGGGCAAGTCGACGCTGGTGAAGACGCTGGTCGGCGAACTGCCCCTGCTGGCCGGCGAGCGCAGCGCGCATCCGGACCTGCGCATCGGCTATTTCGCGCAGCACACGGTGGAATCGTTGAAGGCCGGCACGTCGGCCATCGATCACCTGCGCGAACTGGCGCCCAATGCATCCACGCAGGCGTTCCGCGATTTCCTCGGCAAATGGAATTTCCCCGGCGACCGCGCCTTCGAGAGCATCGACGGCTTCTCCGGCGGCGAACGCGCGCGCCTCGCGCTGGCGCTGATCGCATGGCTGCAGCCGAACGTGTTGTTGCTGGACGAGCCCACCAATCACCTCGATCTTGAGATGCGTGAAGCGCTGGGCGAGGCCTTGTCGGTGTTCGAGGGCGCCATCGTGATGGTCTCGCACGACCGGCACTTGATTGGCCTGGTCTGCGAAACCTTCTGGCGCGTGGCCGATGGGCGTGTCGAAGCGTTCGATGGCGACCTCGACGAATATGCGGCATGGCTGCGTTCGCGGCCCGGCGGGGCGGATGCGAAGGCCGTTGTCGCCACGGCACCCGCCGCCATCACGCCGGTCGTCGTCGCGCAGAAAAAAACTTCGAAGCTCAATCCGCACAAGCTGGCGAAGGCCGAGGCACGCGTCACCCAGCTCGAAGCTGACCTCGCCAGCCTCGAGAAAGAGCTCGCTGATCCGAAGCTGTATGCCGATGGTGGTCTGCGCGCCACGGAGATAGGCCGTCGGCAGGCGGTGCTGCAAAACGAATTGCAGTCGGCCGAAGCGGAATTGCTGGCGATGTACGAAACGGACGCGGCCTGAAATCCCGTCAAGCGATCATTGCGAACAGCAACCGCTCGCCTAATCTCTCTTCGTTGCTTGCAAACCATGTGCACGGATCGCGTGCAGGTGTGCCCGTGACCTGGTCAGGCGGCTCGTAGTTCCGGTGAAACGCCGGCGATCAGCGCGTCGAAATACTCACGCGTGAGCTGCCGCTGCGCGCGGGCTGTTTCGGCGCGGTTGACGACGGCGCGGAAAGCCATGTTTTCCGGGCGATCCTTCGCATACCAGCCCAGGTGCTTGCGTGCGATGCGCACGCCGGCGGGTTCGCCGTAGAACGCATGCAGGCTGTCGAGATGACCGAGCAGGATGTCGCGGATCTTGGGCAGCGCCAAGGCTGGCAGCAGTGAGCCGGTTGCAAGGAAATGCACGACCTCGCGGAAGATCCACGGGCGTCCTTGCGCGGCGCGGCCGATCATCACCGCGTCGGCGCCGGTGCGTTGCAACACGAAGGCGGCCTTCTGCGGCGAATCGATATCGCCGTTGGCGATCACCGGAATC
>JBBJNO010000258.1:0-465 GCA_037720875.1 Luteimonas sp.
CGCAACCACGGATACGCCGCCCGCCCGCCGCCTTCGGCCAACAGCGGGATCGCAGCCATGGCATACACACCGCGTGCCGCGGCGCAGGCAGCGTGCAATGCGATGCGAATCGGCGGGTGCATGATCGATTCCAGTTGTCGGCGCGCACCCGCATCGGCGAACACGCGCTCGCGCATGGCACGGCGGTCGAGGCCGCCATCGGCGTGCAGCATCGTTGGCCCGAATGCCGCCACGATCTGCACCAGGGCCGGCCGCCCCGGCGCGACCACTTCGCGCGCGATCACATCGGCATCGGCAACGAACACGCCCAGCGCCTCGAAGCGCCGTGCGAGCTCGCTCTTGCCCGAGGCCACGCCGCCGGTGAGGCCGATGATGATCTGGCTCATGCGTGGATTATGTCCCGGGGGACTTCCTTCGGTCGTTGTAGGAGCGCACCTGGGCGCGATGGGGCTTTTCCCCGTAAAG
>JBBJNO010000258.1:475-3691 GCA_037720875.1 Luteimonas sp.
AGGTGCGCTCCTACAGGATTACGGGGTTTGTGGATTTATCGGTAAAGCCATCGCGCCCAGGTGCGCTCCTACAAAAACGGTTAGCTCAAGCCGGCATAGCGCATGTAGGCATCGATCATCTGGTCGCCCCAGAAGAACACGATCCAGCCGGCGATGGCCAGGTACGGCCCGAATGGGATCGGGGTCGCGCGATCACGCCCCTGCATCGCCAGCCAGACAGAGCCGACAATCGCCCCTACCACCGACGACAGCAGGATCGTGGGCAGGATTCCGTTCAAACCAATCCAGGCACCCAACGCGGCCAGCAGCTTGAAGTCGCCATGGCCCATGCCTTCCTTGCCGGTCAGTTGCTTGAACAGCCACCACACCGTCCACAGGCTCACGTAGCCGGCGATGGCCCCGAGCAACGCCGACTTGGGCGAGAGGTAGAGGTTTTCCAGACTGGCGATCAGTCCCAGCCACATCAGCGGCAGCGTCAATTGATCAGGCAGCAATTGGGTGCGGATATCGATGCCCGACAACGCAATCAGCAGACACGTCAGCACCACCGCGCCGAACCCCCGCCAGCCAAAACCGAATTTCCACACGCACACGAGCACCAGCAGCATGGTCAGCAATTCGACCAGCGGATACTGCACGGAAATCTTTTCGCTGCAATGGCGGCACTTGCCACGCAGCATCAGGTAGCTGGCCAGCGGGATGTTTTCCCACCACGCCAGTTGCACCTTGCAGTGCTGACAATGCGAGCGCTCGACCACGATGCCAGGCGGCGGCGGGTCGTAAATCTCGCTCTCGCCCAGCACCTCGCGACTGTCGCGCTTCCACTGCCATTCCATGCGCCTGGGCAGCCGCAGGATGACCACGTTGAGGAAGCTGCCGATCAGCAAACCCAGACCGGCCGCGACCGGATAGCCGAGGCCGGGGTTCTGGTCGAGGAACGCCACCCGTGCTTAGCCGACGACTGCGGCGAGCTTGAAGATGGGCAGATACATGCCGATGACCATGCCGCCGACCACGATGCCGATGAACACCATGATCATCGGTTCGATCAGGCTGGCGAGGGCATCGACCGCGTTGTTGACTTCCTGCTCATAGAACTCGGCGACCTTGAACATCATGGTGTCGAAGGCGCCAGCCTCCTCGCCGATCGCCGCCATCTGCACCACCATGTGCGGGAACAGGTTGACCTGCTTCATCGCCATGTTGACCTGGTAACCCACGGCCACGTCGTTCTTGATGCGGTGGACGGCCTTCTCGTAAACCGTGTTGCCGGTGGCGCCGGCGACGATGTCGAGCGCCTCGACGAGCGGCACGCCAGCCTTGAACGTGGTGGCCAGCGTGCGTGCAAAGCGCGCGATGGCCGCGTTGTGCAGGATCTGGCCGATGATCGGGAGCTTGAGGATCGCGCGGTCGACGAAGTGCTGGAAGGCCAGCGAGCGCTTGAAGAAATAGATCGCGGCGAAGATCGCGCCCGCGACAATGAACAGGATCAACCACCACCACGCCACCATGAAGCGCGATGCACTGACGATCATCTTGGTGAAGGCGGGCAGGTCGGCGCCAAAGCTCTGGAACACGGTCTCGAATTGCGGCACCACGAAAATCAGCAGCACCGCGCTGACGATCAGCGCGACCGCCATCACCATGATCGGGTAGAACAAGGCCTTCTTGATCTTGCCCTTGAGGGCTTCGGTGTTTTCCTTGTAGGTGGCGATCGTGTCCAGCACGGTCTCCAGCACGCCGGCACTTTCGCCGGCCTTGACCAAGTTGCGGAACAACTCGTCGAACTGCACCGGGTGCTTGCTCATCGCCTCGTAGATCGAGGAGCCGCCCTGGATGTCGGTCATCAGGGCGGTGACCATCTTCTGCATGCGGACGTTCTTCTGGCCGCCAGCGATGATTTCCAGCGACTGCACCACCGGCACGCCAGACTTGATCATCGTCGCCAGCTGGCGGCTGAAGATCGCGATCTCCTTGGCGCTGATGGTCTTGCCGGCGGCGCCGAACAACGGCTTGGGCTTGGGCTTGACCACCGAGGGAATGATGCCCTGGCGCCGCAACTCGGCGCGCAGCATGTTGACGTTCTTGGACGACTGCTCCCCCTTCATCTTGACGCCGCGCTTGTCGGTGCCTTCCCAGACGAAGGTCTGCAGCACGTTCAGCGCGCGGGGCGATGGCTTGGCGGCGGTGCGGGTAACGGCCATGGGGTCAATCCTTGGTGACGCGGTTGATTTCGGCGAGGCTGGTCTGGCCGTTCTTGACCTTGAGCAGGGCGGACTGGCGCAGGTCGCGGACCCCGGCCTTCTGCGCGGCCTCGGTGATCTGCATCACGTTGCCGCCTTCGAGGATGATCGCCTGGATGTCGTCCGCCATCGGCATGACCTGGTAGATACCCGTGCGGCCTTTATAACCTTCCGTGCAGTCGCTGCAACCGACGGCTTCGTAAATCGTGATGCCGGCATGGACTTCGTCGGAACTGAAGCCTTCCGCCAGCAGCGCGTGATCCGGCAACTTCACCACGCGCTTGCACTCGTGCAGCCGCCGCGCCAGGCGCTGGGCGATGACCAGGGTCACCGAGGACGTGATGTTGTACGGGGCCACGCCCATGTTCATCAGGCGGGAGATGGTCTGCGGAGCGTCGTTGGTGTGCAGGGTGGAGAGCACCATGTGCCCGGTCTGCGCGGCCTTGATCGCGATCTCGGCGGTTTCCAGGTCGCGGATCTCGCCGACCATGATCACGTCCGGATCCTGGCGCAGGAACGAGCGCAACGCCGCGGCGAAAGTCATGCCGCGCTTGACGTTCATCTGCACCTGGTTGATGCCGGACACGCGGATTTCGACCGGGTCCTCGACCGTGGAGATGTTGCGCTGGTCGTCGTTGAGGATGTTCAACGCGGTGTACAGCGACACCGTCTTGCCCGAGCCGGTGGGGCCGGTCACCAGCACCATGCCATAAGGTTTGGACACGGCATCCAGGAACAGTTTCTTCTGGTGTTCCTCGTAGCCGAGCTTGTCGATGCCCATCTTGGCGGCGCTGCCATCGAGGATACGCAGCACCACTTTCTCGCCGAACAACGTCGGCAGGGTGCTCATGCGGAAGTCGATCTGTTTGGTCTTGGACAGGTTCAACTTGATGCGGCCGTCCTGCGGCACGCGTTTCTCGGCGATGTCGAGCTGCGCCATCACCTTCAGGCGGGCGGCGATGCGCGCCTGCAG
>JBBJNO010000029.1:0-5720 GCA_037720875.1 Luteimonas sp.
GCCGCTTATCCGCACGAGGACCCGGCGCCGTGACCGGGGCAGGGGCAGGGGGGCAGCGCCTCACGGTTCGGGTCTATCGAGGCACGCCGATCGCCGGCCGCTTTCTGGACAAATACCTAGACATTCTGGGCTCCGGATCGGCGCACGCCGCCGGCGCATTCATGCGGGACTGCCTGTTGCGCGGCTTTGCCGCATTGGAGAGCGATGGGCTCACTGGCGCCTTGGCGCCCACCGCACCGGTTGTCCGACACAACGAACAAGCCATCGGGGGCAATACACATCAAAACAATTCTGACAGAGTGTTAGATACCAATAGTACAGATTCAGGATATGGCCACGATGATGTAACGGAAGTGGTGCACTCCGCGGACACCGCCGGTTCTGGTGTCCGCGGAATGATCAGCCGTCTCGGGCTGGGCACCGCACACAAGGGGAAAGGAGATGAATAGTCGAGATCGCAGCCAGCAAGGTGCAACAAGCAGGGCGTGCGCGACTGGGCTGCTGGCTGGCTAACGATGGGCGCCCAGAGTGATGCGCCGAACATCTCGCCGCCGCCGCCGCCGGCCGAATCACGCGTGGCTGCGCGATTGCACCCGCACATCAAGGTCCTGACGCGACACGACGAACTCCCCGGCTACACGAAAGTGCTTTCTGCACCGGGCGGCGAACTGGCTGCTAGCGAATCGCAGCGCAAGGTATTCGCCATCCTGGACTTGGGCGCAAAGCAGGTTTGCGTTGTCTGGACGAACCTTTTCGCCGATCGCACCCATTACATGTGGATCAAGGCGCAGTGTGGGCGCGCCGCCATGGGCTATCACATCGTGGAAACGATGGAGGCCTCACCAGATCTGATCGAACTCTTCTATTCCGCGGCAACGAACGAAACAGTCACGACCCCGACCAGGTATCGGGGTCGTGAGGACGAAATGTTCGACCAGATCGTTGTCGAGGCGCTGGAAGAAGATGCCTCGAACATCCATTGGCAGATCGATGAAGCCGATTGCAACATATTCTTCCGAATCCACGGGCAGATGAAGTTCCACAAGTCTTTCCCGAGGAAGATCGGCGTCAACCTGTCTCGCGCTGCCTTCACCTTCACTGACGAGCAGAGTCGGTCCGGTGCTGCAGCATTCAACGAGAGCGAGACACTGCTGAGTGCGTCGATGACGCGAGAAGTGATCGCCCATGGCAAACCAACGCGCGTGGAACTGCTCTGGGAGTCCCATCCCACCTATCCGGACGGGTGGGACATCACGCAGCGCTTGCTCCTACTTGGCCAGGACAGCGACAAGCTGGATTTCGCGAAGCTTGGCTACAGCGACAGCCAGATCGAAGCGATCGTGCAGGCCTGTCAGGCCCGCGATGGCCTGATCTTGGTGGTAGGCGCCACCGGTTCGGGCAAGTCGACGACATTGTCGGCGATTGCTGGGAGGTGGTTGGAGTACCACCAGAATCGAAAGAAGTTGATGACGATCTCAGATCCGGTCGAGTTCGTTCTTAAGGGCGCGCGTCAGATCAATGTCACGAGCCGAATCAACAAGGATGGCTCCGTGACTGGCATGGGCATAGAGGCGGCGCTGCGTACCGCACTACGTTCGAATCCGGATGCGATCGAGGTCGGCGAAATCACCAGCGAGCAGACAGCACAGCTTGTACAGCGCGCAGGGAACGCCGGCCACCTGGTGTTATCGACCTTGCCCGCAATGTCACCTTTCGGCGCGATCGCGCGTCTACTCGAAATGGGTCTATCCAGTTCGGTCCTCGCGGACGGATTCCTGCGACTGATCATTTATCAGGCGCTGATCCCCACATTGTGCGAGGCCTGTCGCAAGCCTTGGGGATCCGTGTGCAACGACATCGCCCCAATCGTTCGGGAACAGGTTGAGCGGCATTTCAACGACGACCTGCACGGCATCTACACGCAGAGCGTTGACGGGTGTCCGCGTTGCAAACACATGGGTATTACGGGACGCACGGCAGTGGCAGAAATGCTGGTGCCTGACCGCGAGCTCCGCAATCTCATTCCCTTGTTCAAGAGCGAGGAAAGCAACGCTCGCCTAATGGCCTACGCCTACTGGCGGGCCGGACTGTCGTGCGTAGCGTCCGAAGTGCAGGGCAAGACCTGCATGGATCAGGCAATGGAAAAGATCAGGGCCGGCATTGCATGCCCGATCAATGTGCAGAAAGAGCTGGGCTTTTACGACGATCAAACCAAGCCGGAAGAAGAGCGGGCGTTCTACCGACAGCTGCCTCACCGGCTGTGAGCTTCGCGGGCCTATCGCCCGGGATGGGACGGTTTCCGGTCATAGTAGTACAGGAAGATAAATACATTACAAAACAATAAATGATGTACTATCCGATAACGAAAGTGGAGAATCCGAAAATGGCAAGGGGCCTGATTCGGCACCGGATCCGGGAGTGGGGCAGGTGGGCAAGACGGTAAGGGGCGCGGGAAACGACTGCATAACGCCAGGGTGACTCAGGAAAAAACAGAAATGAAGCACGCAGCAGCGAGTAGTGGGGTAAGTGGTACCGCCTTCATCGGCGCCTTGTTCTTGCGACCTTCCATCGGGTTGGTTTTTGGCTGCGGGATTGCCCTGCTCCTGGCCAGCGCGTCGGCACAAGCTGGCTTCGTGGTGGTCGAACCGCCGCCGCCGCCGAAAGTCTCGCCACCCACCCCGCCCCTGGTGGGGTATAGCCCGCTGAAGGGGAGCGCTGCATTCGCGGTCGCTGGTCCGTTCGATAGCCCGGTGCCGAGCGCGTTGAAGTTTGTGGGGGCGCCGCCTGCATCAATCGATGTCAGGAGAGGTCTGGGATGGGATATGCACTTGGCCGATGCGCTCCGGCTCATCGCTCCGCCAGGCTGGCGCGGATTCGGCAAGGACGAAATCGCGGACACCTTCGCCGCCGCCAAAGGGGTGAGCTGGAAAGGCGGGAAACCGTGGACCGACGTGCTCGGCACGCTCGCAAAAGAGCAAGGCTTGTCCATAGAAGTTGACTGGAGCAGCCAACGCCTGTACGTGGGGCCGCGTGCTGCTGTGTCAAAGCCAGTCACCGCTCCGACAGCGCCACTGCAACCAGCAGTCTGGGCAGCCAAGGAAGGCAGCTCCGTTCGCGACACGGTGGAGGAGTGGGCGAAGAAGGCGAACTGGACAGTTGTTTGGGACGCGGGGATTGATTACCCGATCGTCGGCGGCCTTCGTTATGCAGGCGGTTTTCTCGACGCAATCCGCGGAATTTTCCTTGCGCACGCACGCGCTGCCACACCGCTTCGTGCTGACGTTTACACACGTCAGCACCTTATCCACATTACGGAGTAACCCATGCGTCCTTTTCTCTCCGCGTTCATCGTGACGGCACTTTTGGGAGGCTGTACCACAGCCGAAAACATCCGCAGGAACGATTTTGATTTCAGAGACAACACCGCCGATGCCGAAGTTGCACTGAGTACGATCCGAAATGGGAAACCCGCCGTCGAGCCGGGCGGGATTCGCATCCTCGATGATCAAACCTATATCGCAACAAGGCCGACAATTCTGGATCGCAACCAGACATTACCGCGCCGCTGCAACATCACTTTTGCACCTGCGAGTTCGGTGACGCTGCTTGAGTTCGGACAGACCGTGACCAAGGTGTGCGGGATCCCGGTGCGCGTGACTCCGGACGCACTCGCAGCGACCAATGATGGAGGTTATGGCTCCTCCACCATGCCCAACAGTGCGTCCGGTGCCTTGACACCCATCCCGCTTCCGCCGGGCGCCTCGTTGCCGCCTCCGGTCAGTGGTGGATATGGCGGGATGAATTCGATGCCGACGCAACTCTCGCCAAATCGTATTGACATTCGCTACAGCGGCGAACTGACTGGGCTCCTTAACGCGGTGAGTTCGCGGTTGGGACTGTCGTGGCGCTATCGCGATGGCGTTGTGTCGATGTTCTATCTCGACACGCGTTTTTTCAAGGTGTACTCGATCCCCACCACGACGTCGATGGACTCGGTGGTGGCCTCGGGCACTGCCACGTCGGCAGGCGTGCAGGGCGGCACCGGAGGCGGCGGCAATGGTGGGGGAGCTGGCGGCATCAGTGGGAGTTCCAGCAGCTCGCAAACCACCAACGTCTCTCTGCGAACGAATTCGACGGATGACCTCACCAAAACAGTTGCGTCGATGCTGACCCCCAATGTCGGTCGCATGTCGCTCTCGCCTTCCAGCGGTAACGTTACCGTCACCGACACACCGGAGGTGCTTGACCGGATCGGCAGCTACATCAACGACCTCAACACATTTGCGACCAAGCAGGTACTGCTCAACATCAAGATCTTGAGCGTGCAGGTGAACGACAGCGACGAGCTGGGCATCAACTGGGACGTGATCTATCAGAGTTTGTCGTCTCAGTACGGGATTGGCTTGGTTAGCTCGTTTGCCAACAGTGCCGATGCCATCAGCGGATCCGTGAACATTCTCGAAGGCAGCAGCCGTTTCAGCGGCAGCCAGCTGGTGGTCAATGCGCTTTCAAAGCAGGGCCGTGTCTCTGTGCTCACACAGCCGAGCGTGACGACGTTGAATCTTGAGCCGGTTCCGGTCCAGATCGCCAAACAGACTAGTTACCTTGCGCAATCTTCAACGACACTTTCACCGAACGTAGGGTCAACCACGTCCTTGACGCCAGGCACGGTAACCACCGGGTTCAACATGAACCTGCTGCCCTACATTTTGCCGGATAGCCAGACGATCCTGCTGCAGTATTCGCTCAACCTCAGCTCACTCAGCAGCATCCGACGCGTCGAAAGCGGCGAGAGTGCAATCGAGATTCCGGAAGTCGACAACCGCATCCTGTCGCAGAAGGTGCGGATGCGCTCCGGGGAAACCCTGGTGTTGTCCGGCTTCGAGCAGTCGACAAAGGGCAATGATCGCTCCGGCACCGGTAGCCCGCGCTTCTGGCTCTTTGGCGGCGGCGTGCGCGCGACAAACGCACGTGAAGTGCTCGTTGTGCTGATCACGCCGATCGTGACGATCTAAGACATGTCCGCACCCATGGATGCCACACAATCAGAGCTGCAGATCGTCGAGATCAACGGCAGGCCGTTTGTGTGCGGGCTGTACTGGAAGCCGCTTCGTAGCGTGCGCTCGTACATGGCCGAAGCCAAGGAAATCGGACGCAAAGAGAAATGGGAAATGGTGACGATCCGAAAGGGTCGCACTGTGATCCAGGCGGGATTTGCGCCAAAAGGTAAAAGACGACTGAAGGGCATGTACTCCCTCGCGGCCGCCCTGGCTGGCCAGCTCGGAGAGAACTGGATCGGCGTGTTTCCCATTGGCCCCGACCGTTATGCCTTGGTGGCCGTTTACAAAGGCGCCGTTGCCCCAGGGTTCGACTTGATCAGTTCACGGGATGAGGTCGAACCGAAACTGCGCGAGGTTTATAGCCTGCTTTCCAACGATCCGCAGGCGGATTTCGTCAAGTCTGGACGTGTCATCGCACCGCCCGAGTTTTCATTCGGCGCCGAGTCGTTGTTGCTCGCCGACCTGCTGATACCGAAAGCACTCAAGAATGAGTACAAGTTGCGGCCGCTCACCTTGGGGCTGACGCCCAAGGAGTTTGTCGTGATTGCGGTTGGCCTGATCCTGTTGGCCGGCGCAGGACTCGGAGCCAAATGGTGGTTTGATGAAAAGCGTGCTGAGGAAGAGCGTGTAGCCGCACGTGCCGCTGCGCAAGCGCAGCTT
>JBBJNO010000029.1:5762-14222 GCA_037720875.1 Luteimonas sp.
AGCAAACGACCAAAGTTGTGGCCAGCCTGGTACAGCCTTGGACGACAAGCCCGGCCGTGCCAGTGCTTCTTGAAGCGTGCGCGGCACATCTGCAGGACACCCCGCTTGCACTGGGCGGATGGCGATTCAAAGACGCCCGCTGCGCGCCAGGAAAAGCCATCGCCACATATACGCG
This sequence comes from Luteimonas sp., assembly GCA_037720875.1. Taxonomy (GTDB): domain Bacteria; phylum Pseudomonadota; class Gammaproteobacteria; order Xanthomonadales; family Xanthomonadaceae; genus JALYOU01. The sequence goes on from JBBJNO010000029.1 coordinate 5,938, forward strand.
GGTGGACGGGCCGCCGGTGGCTGACTTTGTCGCCGCAGCGCTTGCGTCCACTGGCAAGGCACCCGGCCTGTTTGAACAAGGGACGACGGGCAGCATTGAATCCGATATCACAGTGACTCCGCAGAGTAGTGATCAGCTGCGTCCTACTGCTGAACTGCTCATGGAGCTGACCAGTCTCGTGCAGGGTATGCACGACGCCGCGACGTTGACGATTACCCCGAAGCCGTTTACGCCGGACCCTGAAAAACCCGATGCGCCCATTCCCCACTGGACAACGAACGCGTTCGTCATTCAGACCAAATTTCCACCCGAACGCCTGCTTCGGGGAATCAACACGTCGGGTATCCGCGTGTTCGAGATCGTAACCAACCTCACGCCGGAAACGGCGGAACTCGCCTGGACCATCAATGGAGAAATTTATGGACATTAAGGGCCGACATACGGCATTGATTCTCGTGCTGCTCGCGAGCGCTCCGCTCGTGGTGCAAGCGCAGTCAGTTGGCGACCTGGCCAACGTTCAAGCCGAAACCCTGTTTATCAAAGCGAAGGCGGCTCGTGCTGAAGCCTTGAGCAAGTTGGCAGAGGCCAGCCTCCAAGGCTCCACTGCATCGTCCCAGGAAACTGCATCGAATGACTCCCTCCCCGTAGTGCGCGGCGTCTACGGCTCTGCGGAAAAGCTGTATGCGACATTTCTCTACGCCAATGGCAGCACCGTCGATGCCGGCAAGGGTGATGTCATTCCTGGTGGCTACAACGTGCGCTCTCTCTCGGCGACCCGCGTGGAACTCGGGCGGCGTGGACGCAGCTTCACCGTAGGCTTCTCTGACGTGCCTCCCCCGATGCCAACAGCCAGCAACGCGAGCACGGGACCGTCGGCGCCCCCTCAATACCTGCCTCCACCGATGCTGCCAATGCCAGCTCCTCCCCCCGGCGGCTGAAGAGGAGATACGTCGTGAGCGCGTTGCATGCGGTAGTTAATAGTGCTGACCCAGCTGCCGAACTTCGGCGGGCATCCCGCGTCCTGAGTGGTGAGGACGGGCAATATCCTGCGCGGCACGAGTTGAGTGACAAAGTCTGTCTGCTCGACAACGGGGAGTTGCTGATCCTGCAAGGCACGCGTCTGGAATATGACGTGATGGCCTACATCGATGGCCTGAAGCGCGCCGGTCACCAGTTCAAGGAAGTACCTAGCGCCCTCACTGAACTGCGGGAGCACTATGCACGCGGCGCGCAGCAAGACGGCAAGGTTGGCGTCGGGCAGACAATCAGCAATCGGCAGCACCAGGTACTCACGCTCATTGGCGCCGCAGTAGCGAGCAATACCAGCGACGTGCATTTCATCGTGAAGCGCGATATCGCCATCCTGCGCAATCGCGTCAACGGGCTCCTTGAAACCGTACTCGACATGCGCGCCAGCGATGGCCTTGAATTATGTTCCTCCATCTACCAGTCAATGTGCGACGTTGCCGATACGACCTTCAACCCGCAAAAACCGCAAGACGGTCGCCTGAAACAGGAATTTCTGGAGGCCGCCGGCCTGTACGGCGCTCGTATTGCGACGCGCCCCACGGAGCGCGGCTTGCTGATGGTTCTGCGCCTGCTTTACAACCAAGGCGATCGTGTACGCAACTTGACCCAGCTCGGTTATCTGCCCGAACAGGTTGCACAGATCTCGCGTCTCACCAAGAAAAAGAATGGCATCAACATATTTTCTGGACCAACGGGGTCGGGTAAATCGACATCGTTACAAGTTCTATTCAGTGAACTAATCCGAAATTTCGATGGAAAGATCAACGCGTTAACGATCGAGGACCCACCCGAATACACCATCGAAGGCGCAGTGCAAACGCCGCTGCACAACTCAGACTGGCCCTACAGCATTCGCAACGCAATGCGTCTTGACCCGGACGCAATCCTGATCGGTGAGATACGCGATTTGCCGTCCGCTGTGGCCGCGTTTCAAGCGGGTCTCACCGGACATACCGTGTGGACCACCCTGCATGCAAATGATGCGGCGACAATCCTCCAGCGTCTGGCCGATATAGGCGTTGATCCCGGACTCTATGGCGATCCCTCGATCGTGACCGGGTTGATCAATCAGAACTTGGCCCCGACGCTCTGCCCGCACTGCAAAACACCCTGGTCTGCGCACGCGATCGCATTGTTTCCGGCCGATGTTGTCGAGCGAGTCACCAAATACTGCACGCCCTCGACCGTGTTCGTCCGTGGACCTGGCTGTGCTGCATGCCGCAATACCGGGATTGCAGGCCGCACGGTGATCGCGGAAGTCATCATCCCAACGCTTGCCTTCATGCGCACATTTCGTGAAAAGGGCAAAGCCGAAGCTCGTGCGTTCTGGATGAACGAGATGGGCGGCATCAGCAAGATCCAACACGTCATCCGCCGTATCAACGAAGGCGTGATTGACCCGATCATCGGAGAAAAATTCATCGGCCTCCTGGACGAAGACGACATCGCCGGAGGGATCCAGTAATGGCCTTTAACTACGACGACATCAGCACCTGGTTCGCCAAGCTCCAGCTCAATCCGACAGTGCGGTCGCAAATCTACGACACACTCTCAATGTTGCTCGACAATAACGTGCTGCTGGTCGACGCACTCGGAGAAATGTACGCAGTCGTCAGCAATGACGGCAAAAAACCGAAGCGCGCCGATGCTGCAATGCTTTATGAATGCCGCCAGATGGTGTCGGAAGGGCATTCCTTTGCCACAGCAATCAAGAAATGGGTGTCGAGTGAAGAGGGCGCGCTGATCGCGGCCGGTGAGAAGTCAGGCAACTTGCGCGCTGCTTTCAAAGATGCATTGGAGCTGATCGCAACACGCAAAAAGATCATTGGCGCTGTAGTCGGTAAGGCCATCTACCCCATTTTTCTGATTGGCATCCTCTGCTATCTGCTTTATATCGTCGCCACGAAGCTCGTGCCGTCGCTGGAGACCGCGGCCCCCCCAGAGGTGTGGACCGGCGCGGCACGTATCATGTACCTCACGTCCGAATACGTGACGCATTACGGCATCATCACCCTGGTGGCGCTGGTTGCCTTGTCTGTTGCCATTGGCCTTTCGTTCTCGCGTTTGACAGGGGCGCCTCGCTATCGCCTGGACAAGTTTCCGCCGTGGTCTATCTATCGGATGGTCACTGGCGCGATCGCATTGCAAAACATCGCGGTGCTTATCCGCAGCGGCGTCAAACTCCACGACGCGTTGCTGCTCATCTCTGAGAATGCCAATGCCTACCTTCGCGAGCGCATCGACGCCGCGATTATTGGCACTACCAAGGGCCTGAATCTGGGCGAGGCTCTTGAGGCATCTGAGTTCGATTTTCCCGATCGCGAAGCGGTCAAATACATTCGACTGCTTGCCAACCGTGACGGATTCGACCGCGCCCTGTCGAATTATTCCGTGGCATGGATCGAAACAAGCGTCACAAAAGTTCAGGTTGCGATGAATGTCTTTTTCTTCGCAACCTTGCTCGGCGTAGGTGCCTGCGCCGGGATGATCGTAGCTGCAGGCACCGATATCCAAACAATCATCGAGCAAAACGCCAACCGGCAAAGTAAATAAGGGAGTCAAACATGAAGCAGTACAAGAACACAGCAAAGAAGCAGAAGGGTATGACACTGATCGAAATGATCGTCGTCCTGATTGTCATCATCATCATCATTGCCGCAGCAGCGGGCCGCATTGGCGGCGTGTTCGGCAAGAACGAAATCAGTGAAGAAGTCACAAATACAAACACGCTGCTCGTCAACACCAAGACGCTTCGCAGCGCCGGCGGTTATGGCGCGTCAGGTACCAATCTGGTGACGACGCTGATTGCTAGTGACGGTATTCCAAAGTCAATGCCTGTCGTTTCTGGAGCGATCAAGAATGCCTGGGACGGTACGGTGACTGTGACCAGTACCGGCGCAGGGTTCGCTGTTGTAACGCCATCTGTCCCAAAAGCAGCGTGTATTGAGTTGGCGAACAAAGTCAGCCGCGGCGGCGCCGTTACTACCCAGGTCAACGCCTCTACGCCCGTGAACGGCGAGGTCTCGACGATTGCCGCCACCACGTCCTGCAGCAGCGCAAGCGCCAACAGCCTCACCTTTACCGTAACCAATTAAAGCACGCCATGTCCGTACTCCCGCGCCTGCGCGACCTGTCCTTTGTCGACCTCTATCTCGGCGTGAGCTACGCCGATCTCAAGGCTGATCCAGGGGCGCATGCAGCACGTTCTCCTGTCCCCGAGCAGCTGAATGCCGAGGTGGTGCAGGTGCGGGAGCTTTGTGCCCGTATGTTTGAAGGGCATGGTGAACCCGAGTTTGCCTTGCCCCACGATGACGTTCTTTACCGCGTAACGGTGATGCAGGATTTGCGTGCTCAGCCGGTGTATTTCTTGCGCCGAATGGCTGCTTCTCTGCGAGAGCTATCGCGTCTTGGTTTGCCTTCCGAAATTCTCAATTTTTTAATGCAACCGACGACTCGCGGATTAATCCTCTTCGCCGGCGACATGGCAGCAGGCAAGACCAGCAGCGCCGCGTCGCTTCTGTCGGCCAGGCTGCAACAGCATGGCGGACTAGCACTCGCCATCGAAGATCCACCCGAAACACAATTGGATGGGTTGCATGGCCAAGGCCGTTGCATCCAGGTGCCCGCCTTGCGCCGGCATGGCCATTATCGTGAGCAGCTGCGTCGCGCTATGCGCACCGGTGTGAGCACACTTTTGATCGGCGAAATACGCTGCCAGGACACCGCCTCCGAAGCGATCAGGCAGAGCATCAATGGTCTGACGGTGATTTCCACGATACACAGCAAAGACCCGGTGGACGCGATCACCCGACTGATCGCTTTTGCCAGCAGTGACATGACAAACCCAGCCGAAATACTCGCCTCCGGCCTCAGTGCCGTTATCCACCAAAAGATAGAACGTGTTTCGGGCGGCGGCGTACGCCTGCAGTTTCGTGGACTGCAGATCCACGGCGCCGACGAGTCCGGCATCCGCACGAAGATTCGTGAGGGGCGCATCGAACAACTTGGTCAGGACATTGCGAGTCAAGCAGGACGGCAGACGTGGAAATAACCGAAACGCATCAGAGTTCAACACCATAGCCCAGCACGCTCACTAGCTGTCAATGAAGGAACCCGAACATGGCCACCCGCAAACATCTCAACTCCCCATTGACGCGAGTTCGTGGATTTACTCTGATCGAAACGCTGGTGGTGCTCATCATTGGCATGATCGTTTTGGCCGGCATTGCCACCGCACTCCAACGCTATGGCGACGGCGTCGCCAATCAGGCCGCGGCGCAGCACGCAAACACCGTCAAAAAGGGCGCGCAGGCGTACATCGCAGACAACTATGCGTCGCTCGTTGCATCCTCGGGACCAACCACGCCATCAACGGTCACGCCGGCAATGCTGAGCAGCGGAGGGTATCTCCCTGCAGGTTTCAACCCGATCAATGGTTTGGGTCAAACGTTCAGCGTCAAGGTCATTGAGCCTACGGCAGGTGACCTGGAAGCGATCATCCTCACGTCCGGCGGCGACACCATCAATGGACAGAATATGCGCCGGATTGCGCAGCTCATAGGCGTTGATGGCGGGTACGTTGCAACGACCGGCGGAAGCGCTGTTGCCGAAGGTGCCTTCGGCGGTTGGTCGCGGAGCCTCACACCATTCGGCGGTTCGTTGGGCGCTGGCAAGCTGGCCGTCGCGCTGTTCATCACTGACGCTGCCACTCAAGACGATTTTTTGCACCGCTCCGCAACACCCGGTAAGCCAGAACGCAACCGGATGGATACTGCGGTTGACATGGCGGGCAACGATATCAATGGTGCCGGAAGGGTCAATGCAGGCACCGTAAATGCCGGCAAGGTCAATCTGCCAGCTGGCAATACACTGCAAATCGGAAATTCATTTTACTACGGGGACAACGTCAACAGTGCCGTTCGGCAAGACGGCGGATTTTATATCCAAACCCCCAGCGGTGGCTCCGCGCCGATCAGTCAAGTTGGGAATATCTATTCGCAAGGCAGTATTTATGCTGCCGGCGATGTATCTGCCAACAATAACGTCTTTGCCAACGAAAGCTATGCCAATGGGTGGTTCCGAACGCAAGGCAACGGAGGTTGGTATTCGAGTGCCTACGGCGGCGGCTGGCACATGACGGATCCCACCTGGATTCGCGCCTACAACGACAAGAACATTTACACGGGCGGTCAAATGCAGGCCGGGACAATGCGCTCCAATGGACGCATGTCCACGGGCGAGTTTCTTCACGTTGAGGGTGTTGCGACCCAGGGCAACGGGTGCTCACCCAACGGGCTTGTCGGCCGCGATCCCACCGGTTTGCTGCTCTCATGTCAAAGCGGTTTTTGGGGTAAGCAATGGGCCACGGTCACGCAAGTGGTCTCAGCACCGAACATCTCTTGCGCGACGGGCACCTATAACGGCGACCCATCGATTGCAACCTGTCCGGTCGGTTTCAACATGACCGGCGGCGGCAGCGCGATCACGTTCTGGGACCCGATTTACGGGAGCCAATCGAACGCGCCCGATGCCAGCTATCCGTATGGCAATGGCTGGGCTGTGGTCGCCGGCGCCAAGACCGCGAACTCGTGTTTCAGATCGTTCGCAGTTTGCTTGCGCTGAAGTAGTTATGCGCACATTCATTCCTCGTGCCTTCGCATTCTTTGGCTTGTTCGCAATCGGCGTTGCGGCAAGCATTCCGGCTGTCGCTTCCACCGGGGTGCGCGATACCTGCATCGCATCCGCTGCCGTGCGCTACGGCGTTCCACCGGACCTCATTCGCGCCATCATCAAGACCGAAGGCGGCACCACCGGGCAGACGGTCGGGAACAGCAACGGTTCCCGCGATATGGGCCTGATGCAGGTGAACACCATCCACTTGCCAATGCTCGCGCGCTTCGGCATCTCGCGCGAGATGGTCGTCAACGACGAGTGCCTGAACATCCAGCTCGGCACTTTCATTCTTCAGCGCGAACTTAGCCGTGGTGGGGACTTCTGGACCAACGTCGGCGCCTACAACTCGCGTACGCCGGAACACAATGTGCGCTATCGCGCCAAGGTTTGGAACAACCTTCAAAAAATCTTGCAAGGCCGGTAACGACCTGGACTGAACGACAACCACAGGGCCATTCTTATTTATGTACCCCATTGGCATTCTCGCTGGACTGCTGTTGCTGTACAGCTTTATCAGCATTTCAAACTTTGATCGTGCCATCAACGAAAACCGTATCTCGCAGACGAACTTCGTAAGCGGGCAGTTGCGCGCCTACGGGTCCTACGTTGCTGCCTACGCCCGGGCCAACCCAAGCGCGAACGGCAGCGTTTCCGATGCAGCTGCAGGTGTGCCGGCCTGGCTGACTCGCCCTCCAGGCATGACCGGCCTTGCCAGCGGAGGCCGCGGATATGTTTACTTCATGCCGTACACGCTTGCCGAGGGTAACGAGATCGCTCGTAACTGCGGAGGCTCGCTTATATGTGGAGTGACCCGTTCAAGCTTGCTTTACATCCCCGGAGAAAGCACACCCGTGCCGATGGCTATGCCCGCCGGCATACCTGCAAACGGCGCACTGGTGCTAGTGCTATAACGATCTAACCCGAGCTACGTGAGAATCAATCGGTGCGACCGGCGCGTGGCATGGTTCCAACCCAAACACCTTTCAGGATTCTCGATGAGCACTAGGCGTCTTAGAAACCGCTGCGGTGTTCCGCTGGCGCCGGCCTCGCAGAAACGCCCAAGGCGCAGCCTGCGGCCACCCCATATACCCACACGCACACATATACACATATTGCAATCTGATTCGATGCCGAGTAGCGTATACTTCTACGAAAGTCAAGGGGAAATGCACATGTTCGGATTCTCGTCAGATTACAGCCGTGGCCAGCAGGAACAGCAGTTCCGCGAGACCTTGGGGCGTCGACAGCAGCAGCGTCAGGGCAACTCGGCGGTTGCGCAGTGGCAGAGTTACGCGCGTGAACTCGAAGGGCGCCTGGCCCAGGCAGAAGCGGAGACCAAAGCCGCTCGCGTCCAGCGCAATGTGATCGACAAGAGGTTGGGTGAGATGATTGACGCGTTACGGGAGGTGAGCCCGAATCACCGCCTGAGCGATGAGGTCAGTAGGGGTGCGGAAAACCGCGCAGAAGTTGACGCAACACTAGCTCGTGAGGGCATCAAGATCGAGCGCTCTGGAACGGGGGCGACCGTCGTGCGCACCCGCTGACGAAAGTTCCAATTTCGCTGGAAGAAAAGGGGCTAGTGG
>JBBJNO010000259.1:0-3679 GCA_037720875.1 Luteimonas sp.
GCGAAGAGCGGTGGCGGTGTCGATGACCTCGATTTGAACTTGACCGATTTTATCGCGCGGGTGAATGCGGACCTGGTCGGCAAGTTCGTCAATCTCGCCAGCCGCTGCGCAGGGTTCATCGAGAAGCGTTTCGACGGACGCTTAGCGGCCCGCTTGCCAGAACCCGGCATGTACGTGGATTTTGTCGCGCGGCTTGCACCGGTTCGCGATGCGTACGAACGCAATGACCCGGCCAGCGTGCTGCGTCTGACGATGACGCTGGCCGATGAAGCCAATCGCTACATCGACGACCGCAAGCCTTGGGTGATCGCCAAGCAGGACGGCGCGGACGCTGAGCTGCAATGGGTCTGCACACAGGGTTTGAATCTGTTCCGCGTGCTTGCCGCGGCACTCAAACCCGTATTGCCGCGCGTGGCATCGCAAGTGGAATCGTTCCTGGATGTCCCCGTCGATGCGTGGTCCGATCTCGACACGCCGCTGCTGGCACGCAAGATCAATCCTTACGCACCGCTGTTCACCCGCATCGACCCCAAGCACATTGAAGCCATGACCGAAGCCAGCACGGAAGACCTCAAGCCCGCCACCGCACTTGTCCCCCCAGGGGACTTCCTCCGGGGCTTAGGAGCGACTTCAGTCACGAGCTCTTCCGGCGCCGGCCCAAAAAATGAGCTCGCGGCTGAAGCCGCTCCTGCGACCGCAGGAAGTCCCAGTGGGATGAAGGGCGAATTCATTGCGATCGACGATTTCGCCAAGTTCGACCTGCGCATTGGCAAGGTGCTGGCCTGCGAATTCGTCGCAGGCTCCGACAAGCTGCTGCGCTTCGAGCTGGATGCAGGCGAACTCGGCACCCGACAGATTTTTTCCGGCATCCGCGCATCGTATGGCGAGCCGGGAACACTTGTCGGCCGCAACGTCGTGTTCATTGCCAACCTTGCACCACGCAAGATGCGGTTTGGCGTCAGCGAGGGGATGATCCTGTCGGCAGGGTTCGATGGCGGCGGGCTGCATCTGCTCGATGTGGGTGGGGATGCGGCGCCGGGCATGCCGGTGAAGTGATCGTGTGTTGTTCTTTTTATTGGCTGGTACCTATCTCAAATTAGAAGCAACGAACTTCTTTACTCGTCATTCCCGCGAAGGCGGGAATCCGGGGACTTTAAGTCTTCGAAAAACAAAGTCCCTGGATTCCCGCCTTCGCGGGAATGACGGGCAAATGCATTTCGCCCACCTGCACGCATTGACGATCCGACGTGTGCTGGCAATCGTGAATCACGATTCGATTAAACATTGAACACTGACCTGATCGAACGCCTCGACCGCCTGTTGCCGCAAACCCAATGCGGACAATGCGGGTTCGATGGCTGCCGTCCTTATGCGGACGCAATGGCCAATGGCGAAGCGGACATCGACCGCTGCCCACCGGGCGGCGATGTCGGCGCGCGTGCCCTCGCCCACGTCCTGGACATTCCGGCGAAACCGTATGACCGAAGCCGCGGCGAACACAAACCCGCGTTGGTTGCGATCATCGTCGAAGCCGATTGCATCGGCTGCACCAAATGCATCCAGGCTTGTCCGGTGGACGCGATCATCGGCGCCTCGAAACTCATGCACGTCGTGATCGAACCGTTGTGCACGGGGTGCGAATTGTGCCTGCCCGCGTGTCCCGTGGATTGCATCGAGCTGTTGCCAGCAGGATCGTAGGGCGGGTTTTAACCCGCCATCGCAGTTCACTTGAGCGTGCGGCGGGTCAAGACCCGCCCTACCTTGCCGTCTTGCACGCCGAACAGATGCGCTCGACCTTGTAACCTTTCGCGCGCAGTTTCTCGACGACGCCGTCACTGCCCAGCAAGTGCAGCGTGCCGACGACCACCAGGGTTTCGTCGGTGCCGACATCCTTCAACCGGCGTTCGAGTTGCGGCACCCACGCATCGTTGCGTTCGATGTTGATGACCTTGTAGAGGCGCGGATATTCCTTGCGCATGTCGGCGGCCATACCGCTCCACATCGCGTCGATATCACCGGCGCGCCATGCCCGGTGCAGTTTTTCCACTTCCGTAGGCCCCTCGGCGACGCTGGCCAGCGCTTCATCCATGAATTGGCGCTGCTCCTCGAGGTTCATCGAATCGAACAAGGCCACTTGTTGCGCGCCTGTTTCCAGACCCGAGCCGCGCTTGCCGCTTTTCTTGCCGGCTGCCACGAAATGCGCATCCAGGCCGAGCTTTGGATCGAGTCCCTGCTTGGTCATTTCCAGCACGGAAATCGTCAACGCCGCGAACCACGGCTCGAACATCTGCAGGACCTGCGGCGCCATGCCGATCTTCTGCAATTCGCCGTGGTTGGCGGCGAGCCACGCGTCGAGTTTCTTCACCGTCGCCGCGCTCAGGTCGTCGTTCAACGTCTTGCCGTCACTGCGCACGCCAGACTTGGCCATCACCATGCCGAGCTCGGGCGATCCCAATTCCTCGGGGGACACCTCGAAGATCAGGGATTCTGCATCGTTGAAAGCTGCATCGACATCCTTCGACAACGGATAGTCGCCGGGCTTGAGCAGGTGGAACGAACCCAGCAGGTAGATCGCGTTGTCGGCGTCGGAGACTTTCCACAACAGGGGCACCGGCGGCGACTTCGCGGCCGCCGGCCTGGTGTTGGCTGCGCCCGCGCCGATCGATACCGCGATCAGCGTGGACAACAGCAATGATTTGATGACTTGCATGTAGCGTCCTTTGAAATTGATTCACCAGCACTTTCCGAAGTGTCATGAGGCACGCAACCTCGTAACGTCATTCCCGCGCAGGCGGGAATCTAGCGCCTTTATGTTTCCCGACCTGGATTCCCGCCTGCGCGGGAATGACGATCAAGGTCAGCACGCTTGTTTGCGCCGGCATGACGAGTGGATGCATGCCATTGATGCCGATTAATGCGCAGCGCCTGCATACGCTTTCTCCCCTACCGTGACCGCAAGATCGAGCCGGTTTTCCGGCGGCGGCAATGGGCACGTCGCAAAGGCCGTGAAGGCGCAGGGCGGGCTGTAGCTGCGGTTGAAGTCGAGCAGCACCTGCCCATCCGGGCCGGGCTTGGGCGCATCGAGGAAACGGCCGGCGCCGTAGCTGCCGTGGCCGTTGGTGCGGTCGGCGAAGACCAGGAACAGCGTGTCCTCGCCTTCGTCCAGTGCTTCGATGCGCCAGGTCTTGCCGTCGCGCTCGAACTCGACCGCGCCCGGATTTGGCACTTTATCGACGGTACCGATGATGCTGGCGATGGCGAGGGTCTTCCCCGCCGGATTCGGCACGAACCGGGCTGCGATGGTCCAGGACGGGTCTGCGATCCAGTAATCCAGGCCGGCGAAATGGATCCGCGACGGCGCATCGGCGTGCTTGACGCGCAATGCATACCGCTCACCGCGTTTGATCACCGTGGCGACACCTTTTCCGTCATCGAAACCGATCACGCTCGGACCTCCCTCATCGGCATCGACCTTCAGTTCGGTCCCACTGCGCAATGGCTCCCCATCCAGCGTCAGTCCGGCGTTTTTGTTCGGGACCAGGCGGATGCGATCATCGTTGCGGGCGAGCATGCCCAATTGCGTCGGGCCCATCGCCAGACGGATGCCGTTGTCACCATTGCTGCCGACGTAATGCGGGCCGGGTTCGATCCAGTGCAGGCCGATCAGGCTGGTCCAGCC
>JBBJNO010000030.1:0-14148 GCA_037720875.1 Luteimonas sp.
CAAGCTCGCAAACAGCGCCGGGCCGACCTCGCTGGCCGCCTCCGCCATCAGCTTCCAGCGCTCTTCGCCGACCGCATCGCGGCCATGCTCGTCGTTGAAATGTTCCAGGTGTTTGTGCGCGTTCTCGATCATGACGACCGCGGCGTCGACCATGGCGCCGATGGCGATTGCGATGCCGCCCAACGACAGCAAGTTGGCGCTCATGCCCTGGTAGCGCATCACGATGAACGCGGCCAGGATGCCCAGCGGAAGCGTGATGACCGCCACCAGCGCCGAGCGCAGGTGCCACAGGAACAACGCACAGACCAGCGCCACCACTAAGAACTCCTCGCCAAGTTTGGTGGCGAGGTTACGCACCGCCTCGCGGATCAGTTCCGAGCGGTCATACACCGGCACGATTTCCACGCCCGGCGGCAAGCTGGTCTTCAGTTGTTCCAGACGCGCCTTGACCGCGTCGATCGCCCCCAGCGCGTCCTTGCCAGTCCTGAGCAGGATCACGCCGCCAGCGACTTCGCCCTGGCCGTCCAGCTCGGCGATGCCGCGACGAAAGGTCGGGCCGCGCTGCACGGTGGCGACCTCGCCCAGCAACACCGGCACGCCGTCAGTCGCCGTCATGACCGGCACCTGCTCGAACGCTTCCTGGCTGCTGAGGTAGCCCTCGCTGCGCACCATCAGTTCGGCTTCGCCCTGTTCGATCACCGAGCCGCCGGTGGCGCCGTTGGCGGACTCGACCGCGTCCACCAGCTGCGCAACCGTCAGTCCCCGCGATGCCAATGCCTGCGGATCAGGCACGATCTGCCAGGCCCGCACCATGCCGCCAATGCTGGCGACCTCGGCAATATCGGGCACGGTCTTGAGCTCGTAACGCAGGAACCAGTCTTGTATCGCTCGGAGCTGACCCAGATCGTGCTTGCCGGTGCGATCCACCAGCGCGTACTCATAGATCCATCCCAGCCCGGTCGCATCCGGGCCTAACGAGGGCGTGATCCCTTGCGGGAGGCGGTCGCGGACCTGGCTCAGGTATTCGAGTACCCGCGAGCGCGCCCAGTACAAGTCGGTCTCGTCGTCAAACAGGATGTAGACGAACGAGTCGCCGAAGAACGAGTAGCCACGTACCGCCTTGACGCCCGGGACTGACAGCATGGTCGTGGTTAGCGGGTAGGTGACCTGGTCTTCGATGATGCGCGGCGTCTGGCCGGGCCACTCGGTGCGGATGATGACCTGCGTATCCGACAAGTCGGGCAGGGCATCGACCGGCGTGTTCAGCACCGACCAGACGCCGGCCACGGCGAGCAACACCGCCGCTATCAGTACCAGCCCGCGATTGGCAATGGAGGCCAGGATGATCCTGGCAATCATGGGCGACCGCCTTTGGCAGGAGCGCGCGGCGCCTGCTCACCCATTTCCATGCCCTGCATGCCAGCATCAGCTGGCTTCGTCCTGGCTGGCGACGAAGCATCTGGCCGAGGGCCGGGGTTTGCTTCTTCTGACTGTTTCGACCCCACGCCGGACGGTTCCGCCGCCGCGGGTGCAGCCGTCTTCAACCGATCCAGGGCGCCCGACAGGCTGGCTTCGGAGTCGATCAGGAATTGGCCCGAGGTGACGACGCGCTCACCGCCCTTGAGGCCCGACAGGATCTCGATGCGACCACCGCTTCTGCGACCGGTCTGCACGCGTACGGGTTCAAAGCTGCCGTCGGCGGCGACCACGATGACGCGACTGTCGGTGCCGGTCGCGACCAGCGCTTCCGTGGGCACCAGCGGCACACTCGCGCCCGCCTTGGACCGCAGCGTCAACTGGGCAAACATCCCCGGCACCAGCAGGCCCTCTTCGTTGCGCAACACAATGCGCGCGCGCTGGGTGCGGCTGGTGGAATCGATTTGCGGCAGCAGCGTCTCGACTTCGCCCTCGAAGGTCCGGCCGGGCACGGCACTGACCGTGGCCTCAACCGTCGTTCCCCGGCCGATGCCTCCGGTGCTCGCCTGCGGGATCGCCGCTTCCAGCCACAACGTCCTGGTGCCGTTAACGCGGAACAAGGGCATGCCTGCCGTGGCCATCTGGCCCTCTCGGACCATGATTTCGCTGACCACGCCATCGCTCGGCGAACGCAACACGACGCCGCCATCGCGACCGGCGGTCGTCCCGCCGAGCCCCAGCATGCGCAGCCGTTGCTGGGCGGCCGATTGCAGGCTGCGTGCAGCGGGCGAGCGCGCTTGCGACAACGCCCGTGCCTCGGCAATGGCGCTTCCCCACATGGGGGCGAGCACAGTCGCCAACGGCTGCCCGCGGCGCACTTCTTCGTAGGGCGCCTTGACGTTTAACCGGGTAATCAGCCCATCGACCCGCGCACTGACGATGGACTCCTGGCGCAGATCCCAGGTCAGCGTCGCCGGCACACGGATCTGCGCCTCCAAGCTGCCCCGTTCTACCAAGGCGGTGCGAATCCCTACGTTTTGCTGCACCCCCGGGTCGATCCTTACCCCGGTCGAGGCGACGGCATCGGCGTACTTGGGTACCAGCTGCATGTCCATGAAGGGAGACTTGCCCGGCTTCTCGAAGTGCTGGTCGGGCACCATCGGGTCGTACCAGTACAAGACCTTGCCGTCTTTGCTCGAAGCGCCGGAGGCGGTCGACGTGCTCCCGGCTTGCGCGCCAATGGCGCGCTTGGCCCACCAGTAGCCGCCGCCGAGACCAACAAGCAACAGGCCGGCGGCGGAAGCGGCGACCAGCCATCGATTCATTTTGCGATTCATCGCTGCGCCTCCTGGGCGGGTAACAGGAAGGCAAGTGCGGCCCATGCGCGGCCGAGCTCACCCAGATGGCGGGCGTGCCCGATGTGCAGTTCGAGTTCGTCGCGGCGCGCCAGCAGCCAAGGCTGCAGTTCGCCGCCACCGCCGTAGCTGGCGATCGCGACCTGCGCGCGATCGCGCGCCAAGGGCAGCTGCTGTTGCTCTTTCAATTCGATTTGACGCTTCAGGCCCTTCCATTGCGCCAATGCACGACGGATGGTCTCGATCTGCGCGCGCCGCGCGTCTTCGCGTGAGAAAGCCACGGCCTCCAACTCTGCCCGCCGTGCGGCAACGCCGCGGTCCTGGCGGTTGGCCGTGAACAGTGGCAGGCCAATGGAAAACTCGATCGTCAGCATGTCGCTGCGACCGCCTTCGCGTTGTCCGTAGCCGGCACCAATGCTCCAGTCCGGGCGCTTTTCCGCGGACGCCAGTGACACTTGGGCCTCGGCAACGGCCTCCCGTGCTTGCCACGCCAGCAGCGGGCCGATTCGATCCACGGAGGCGAGCAACGTCGACTCGTTACTGGGGAGCGTGTTGAAATCCGGAGGGGCGCCTTCGGCACTCAATCCCTCGGGCGCACGTCCCAGCCAACGAGCAAGCGAGCCGCGTGCGGCGTCCACCGCCGCTTCAGCGGCCTCGATCCGGCTTTCCAGTTCGAGTGCAGCGCTCTGGGCCGCCAACGTATCCACCGCAGTTCCACCGCCACCGCTGAGCTGTGCCTTGGAAATCCGAACGGCCAGGGCCGACTGGTCGCGCAGCCCGGTCAGGGCGCCGAGCTCGCGCTCGGCCGCCCAAAGCGACACCCAGGCTTGCGCCGCAGACTGGCGTACGGCCAGTTGCTCCGCGACCGTGAGCGCCTGCGCTTGATCGACGGTGCGATCGGCCAACGCCTGTCGGGCCTGCCGCTTGGCGCGGGCCGGAAACTCCTGTATCAGGCCGATGCGCTTCATGGTCATCATGTCGGCGCCGAAATCGAACGCATCCGAGCCGGTGACCGGCAAGTTGTCGATGCCGGCGGAGAGCTTTGGATCGGGCAGGGCGGCCGCGCGCACAGCTTCGTGTCGCGCCGCCTCCGTTTGCGATCGCCGCGCGTCTAATTCGGGGGCGCGCTCCACCGCGAGGCGTATCGCCTCGTCGAAGCCCACTACTGGCGGGGCGGCCCAAGCAGGGTTGAGTGAAAAAACGCAGGCGAGTGCAATTCCCGCCAAAGCATGGCGGCGCCGACGGCGCGGCGAAAACAAGACAGACATGAAACCTCCGGAGACGCAAAGGAATGCGCTGCCGCAAAACGGCAGCGATTACGAACGCGGTGCGGGGTCTATATCTGGAGGCTACAGAAGCGCAGTAGCGGCGGTGGATCCGACTGACACACACGCACGTCTTCATAGTCCCGCGCCGAAGGCAGGGGGATCAATGACTGGGAAAACTCGAATCGCGGTGGCGGCAGGGCCACTGGAGGCACCGACGCAACCTTCAGGTCCGGGCTGGTGGAGTTATCCGGATTGCAGTGCTTCTCGCAGAGCACTGCGGAGTCTTCCATCTGCATCTCTTCGCAGTCGGCCATCATGGCCTGCTGCTGCGCGGGCATCTGCGTAAGCGGACAGGCATATCCCGCCATCGCTACCTGCTGCAGCAGAAGGGCCACAAGTACAGTCAACGCAACGCGGAATAGATTGTGACGGCGGCGGAATAGACGCAGCTTCATTGAGTTGCACCCACGCATTCTATTGTCCGTGGCTGTGCCGCGGACATTGACGAACGATTAGGGTGATGGCAATCAAGCATGGCCGTAGAGTACTCGGATATCCCGGCCGCGGCTCTCCATAGCCGTGGAAGCCACCCTTAATCTGCATTCGCTGAATGAAATTTCATAACGCCCCGCCTGGCATCAATCGTGCGCACATGATTTCAGGGGCGTTGTCCCGTCCGCACTGTCAGCGTTAACGGTTGCCCGTCGGCCACCGTAATTGCCCCAGGCTTTTGTTTGACTTCATTCCTGCGAGGTTCGCAACAGACTGCACCCACCACCACGGGCAGCATCGCGTTCAAGTCGTTGTTGATTGCTCAGTGTCGGCCATTGGTTCCGCGCGTTCCTCGGTCGATCGCATCGCGGCCACGTCCGGTTCGCGCAGCAGCGCCTTGCGGATGGCGTGTCGTTCGCCGGGCGGCACTGCCGCCATGAATTCGACATTGCCCGCGACCAGCGTCGCCAGCGGCAGGCCATCGCGCCACAGCAGGCGTGCGCCAAGTTGGCGCGGCACTTTTGCGCCGGGCAGCAGGGTGCCGACGAGGTTGAGCGGGTCGAGTGCGGACATGCCCAGCAGGTCGCCGTCGTGGGCGCGGTTGCGCACCTGGCGCAGTGCGCCGATGGCTTCGGGCAAGGCAAATTGTTCGCCGGAGAGGCCGGCGATGAAGCGGCCTCCGCGGATCTCGCCGCGCGCTTCGAGGCGGTGATAGACGCGCAACAATTCGCGCCACGACGGCAGCCATGCGGCTTCGCGTTCGAGCAGGCGCCAGCAGACGACGCCGTAGCGGCGGAGGAGGGTGCGGGCGATGTGTTCGATGGTGTCGGGTTCGATGGTGTCGGGGGCGATTTTTTCGGGTGGCTGGTTGTGCTTGGTTCCGTTATTTCCATTTCCATGCGTGCGGGAAGCCAGCGACTTGGCTTTTTCTTTTGCGTCGACACTCAGAGCGAAAATCGCTGGATCCGCGCCTCCGCGTGGATCACGATCCGAGGTGCGGCGTGTCAGCGTCCAGCGCCCCGCATCCTCGATGCCGAACAACGCGGCGCGACGCCCACGGCGATTGAATGCGGAAGGACGCTTCGATTGCGGCACCAGCAACGCACGCAGGCCGGCGAAGCTGTCGCAATGCACGCGGCCGCGAGCGACCAGTTCGGCCAATGCGTCCTCGAGTTCGGTGCGCAGCAGGTGCGCGCCATGCACGAGTTCATCGAAGAACGAGGCGCCCTGCGCGGCGAGATAATCGGCGACGCGTTGCGCGCGCGAGGTGAGTGTCGGTTCGTCCTCGCTGCGGCCCGCGGTCAGTGCAGTCCACAGCGCCAGCTGGCGGCGCGGCAGCAACACGATCGGTGTGGCACGCACCGGCGCGGCGCGGCTGACGCTGGCGTCGGACACGACCGCGCCGCGCAATCGCGTCCACGCGATGCGGCCGGCGGTGCACAGGTCATCCAGCCACGAGATGGAATAGTCGGTCACGCGCGCCGGCAACAGTTCGCTTTCCCACGCCGCTGCCGGGGCCTCGAACCCCTCCAGTTGCGCCAGTACGCCTGCCAACGCTTCCGGCCCGCTGACCCGCGTCGCCCTGGACACGCGCTGCCAGTCGAACAGGAAGCGCATGAAGTCGCGCGGTTCGACCGGCTCGATCTCGCGGCGCAGGCGGCCGATGGTGTAGCGGTGGATGCGCGCGAGCAGGTGGCGTTCGCACCATTCTTCCTCGACTGCGTTGCTGTCGTTCGTGCTGGTTGAGAGCGGGTTGGTCGAGAGCATGCTGGTCGAGAGCATGCTGGTCGAGAGCATGCCGGTCGAAAACTGGCCTCGCATCACATAGCCCTCGCTTTCGAGGCCAAGCAATGCAGCGTCGATGTCGGTCCGCGGCAACGCGAGTGACGTGGCAAGTTGATGTGCCGTCGCTGGGCCCAGCCCACTCAATCGCGAGCGCACGATGTCCAGCGCGGCGTTCTCGCGGCTCCAGGCGACCGCGGCGAATTCCGTCGGCGCCTCGATCGGTGGTTGCAATGCCGCCGCCGGGTGCAGGGCCTGCAGTTGCGGCAAGCGTTCAGCGGCCACCCACAACCCGGCATGTCCTTGCTCTTGTCGGGCGGAGCTTGCTCCGCTGCTTCTGCTGTCGGAGTCGGAGTCGGAGTCGGAGTCGGAGTCGGAGTCGGAGTCGGAGCCAGGGCAGCGGAGCAAGCTCCGCTCGACAGGCGCGACGTTGATTCTGGTCGCGCGTTGCGTGCTGGCGAGTTTGTGCAGGAATTCATTCCAGTCACACGCCTGCGCTTCCTCGTCGGTGACGACGCCCAGGCCCATCAACGCCTCATGCATCTCATCGATGTTGCGCGCTTGCGGCCACGCCTCCTCGCGCACTGCCGCGATCGCATCCGGATCCAGCCGGCCAAGATCGTCCGCACTGTCGGCATCGGCATACCGTCGCCCCATCACTGCCTGCGTGCGCCGCTCCTCCAGAGGCGCATCGTCGAGGAATGCATACGGTCGTGCGTTGAGCGCTTCGGCGGCGAACGGCGAGGGCGCGGTGAGGTCGCGCGCGATGATTTCGATTTCGCCGCTTTCCATTTTGCGCAGTACATCCAGCCAGCCATCGGCGTCCATCGCCTCGTGCAGGCAGTCGTGCAATGTCTGCGCGACCAATGGATGGTCAGGCACCTCGCGCTCGCCAACCAGGTTTTCGGCGCAGGCCACTTGATCGGGGAACACCGTCGCCAGCAGATCCTCGCTGCGCATCCGCTGCAATTGCGGCGGCACCTTCTTGCCGCCGCTGAAACGTGGCAGGGCCAGCGCCGTGGTCGCGTTCCAGCGCCAGCGCACGTTGAACAGCGGCGCGTCGAGCAGCGCCTGCACGAGGACGTCGCAGGCCGAGGACGAATGCAGGTAACGCGACACCTCGATCAACGGGAAGCTGTGGCTGGTCGACAGCGACAACACGATCGCATCTTCGGTCGCGGCCGCCTGCAGCTCGAAGTTGAACTTGCGACAGAAGCGTTTGCGCAAGGCCAGCCCCCACGCGCGGTTGATGCGGCTGCCGAAAGGTGTATGGATGACCAGTTGCGTGCCGCCGGACTCGTCGAAGAAGCGCTCCAGCGCAATCGTCTGCTGCGTCGGCAGCACGCCGAGCGCGGTCTGCTGGCGCGAGAAATAATCGAACAACTGGCGCGCGGCCTCGGGCGCCAGGCCGATCTCGTCGATCAGCCAGGCCAGTGTCGCGCGCGTGACCTCCTCGACATCGGCGCCCCCTGCAAATCGTGCGGCAAATTCGGCGCGCAAGCGCGACACGCCCAGCGACAACTCATCGGTGCGCCCAGGCGCCTCGCCGAGCCAGAACGGAATGCTCGGCGGCGCGCCCTGCGCATCCTCCACGCGCACGCGGCCGGGTTCGACGCGGAGGATCTTGTAACTGGTGTTGCCCAGCTGGAACACATCGCCGGCGAGGCTTTCGATCGCGAAATCCTCGTTGACGCTGCCAATGTTGATCGCCTGCGGTTCCAGCACCACCGCGTAGTCGCCGGTGTCAGGAATGGTGCCGCCGGACATCACCGCCGTCATGCGCGCGTTCTTGCGCCCGCGCAGGCGGCCATGCACGGCGTCGCGATGCAGATAGCCCGCGCGCGGGCCATTGCGGGTGGTGAAGCCGTTCGCGAGCATTCGCACCACCGCGTCGTAGTCCGCGCGTTTGAGCTGCGCATACGGCCACGCGCGCCGTAGCCAGTCGTACAGCGCATCCTCGTCCCATTCGGTGGCGGCGACCTCGGCCACGATCTGCTGCGCCAGCACGTCCAGCGGCGCTATCGGGATGTCGAGCGCGTCGAGTTCGCCACGACGCACGCAGTCGAGCAACGCCGCGCACTCCACCAGGTCATCGCGCGATGACGGAAACAGCCGCCCCTTCGGCACGCCGCCCACATGGTGGCCGGAGCGGCCGATGCGCTGCAGGAATGCCGCGATCGAACGCGGCGATCCCAGCTGGCAGACCAGGTCGACGTCGCCGATGTCGATCCCCAGTTCCAGCGACGCGGTCGCGACCAGCACCTTGAGTTGCCCGGACTTCAAGCGCTGTTCGGCGTCCAGCCGCAACTCCTTGGCGAGGCTGCCGTGATGCGCGGCGACGTGTTCCTTGCCGAGTTTTTCCGCAAGGTGCCGCGCCGCGCGCTCGGCCATGCGCCGCGTGTTGACGAACACCAACGTCGTGCGGTGCGCCTGCACCAGTTCGGCAAGACGCGTGTAGACCAGTTCCCATTGCTCGTTCGACATCACCGCCTGCAACGGCACCGCCTGCAACGGCACCGGCGGCAGCTCCAGCGCGAGGTCGCGTTGACGGGCGTAGCCGATGTCGACGATCTCGCAATCGGGCGTGCCGTCCGCCGCCACCGCGCCAGCGCCGACCAGGAAACGCGCCACTTCGTCGATCGGTTTCTGGGTCGCCGACAACCCGATCCGCGTCAGCCGTCGCCCGCACAGTGCCTCGAGCCGTTCCAGCGACAGCGACAGGTGGCTGCCGCGCTTGCTGGCCGCGACCGCGTGGATCTCGTCGACGATCACCTCACGCGTGGTGGCCAGCATCCGGCGGCCGGACTCGGAGCCCAGCAGCAGGTACAGCGATTCCGGCGTGGTGACCAGGATGTGCGGCGGGGTGCGCCACATCTTCGTGCGCTCGGATTGCGGCGTGTCGCCGGTGCGCACGGCGGTGCGGATGGCGACGTCGGGCAGGCCAAGCTTCGCCAGCTCGGCGCGGATGCCCTGCAACGGCGCCTCGAGGTTGAGGTGGATGTCGTTGGACAGCGCCTTCAGCGGCGAGATGTAGACGATGGTGGTTTCGTCCGGCAATGGCTGCTGCAGGCCCTTGCGCACCAGTGCGTCGATCGCGGCCATGAAGGCGGTCAAGGTCTTGCCCGAGCCGGTGGGTGCGGCGACCAGCGTGTTGCGGCCTGACTGGATCGCCGGCCAGGCCAGCACCTGGGCCGGCGTCGGCGCGGGGAACGCATCTGCAAACCAGCCCGCAACAGCGGGATGGAAAGCCTTTAGCGGTAACGAATCCAAGTGCATGCGGAAATTATCGGGCCGTACGGGGAGGGTGGGCTGAACCTGCTGCAAGTGCTGGTGCAGCAGCGTGGCAGGATCTCGGACAAGACTGCGCCAAGGCTGTCGCAGGTGGTGAGTTTGAAACTGTATGGGGGCCTTGAGCCGCCGTCTTGCGACGGTTGGCAGGGCGATGCGTGGCTCAAAACTCCGAAGAGCAGCGGAGCAAGTTCCCCTCTACAGCACTCCAGGGACTGGGTCCCTCGCGAGATCCGGCACGATCCCTTGACAGGTCACTTTCTGCCCGTCCCGGTCGAGATCGGACAACAGTCCGGCTAGTTACTTTTGTTGGCAGGAGAGCATAAGTAGCAAGTTTTGTTGAATTTCAGTATCGGGTGATGGGCGACACAGTTTTCGTGTGACAGCATCTGTACGCTGCGTCCCGCAAACGACCGGTATGTCAAGCGCTGCAAGCTCTCGGGCAAGTATCGGGCGGCACGGCAAAAAGGCCGGTTTCACAGTTTCGGCGGACACCCATCACTGCATAATTGGACGGTTGGCACGTTTCCTGCTTGAGGTTCACATCAGCAAGCAATCCCCCAATCACCTCTTGCAAGCCTACTCAACACCCAACCTGGACCCTTTAGCTCATGCGCATCCTTTCCAAAACCCTCCTGACGGCTGCGCTGCTGGCCTCCATGCCGATGCTTGCCCACGCCGAATCGCAGTCCACCACCGGCACAACGACGCCGATCACCGCCAGCGCGAAGCTGGATTTCCAGGTGCGGGTGCCCAAGGTTCTCTTTTTGCAGGTCGGTGCAGGCACCAAATTCACCACCGGCGGCGCCATCAGCCTGATCGATTTCGACGTGCCGGCCGCCACCCTGGGCAATGGCAGCTCGATCGCGGCCACCCCCGCCTCCGGTGACCTGAACAACGGTACCGTGACCGCGCGGGTGATCGGCAACAACGGCGACATCACTTTCACCTCCACCACGCTCGGCCCGATGGGCAATGGCAGCGGCGACACCATCTCCTACAACGAGATCACCGCCAGCGTGGCCGTACTGAACTCAGCCGTGGCGCTTCCGCATCCAACCCTGGCCGATGGCGCGACGACCACGGTGTCGTTGACGCCGGCCACGGGCAGCAAGGTGATCGATCGTGATGCGCGCTGGACGTTCTCCTACGACAACACCAACGTGGTCGCGCCCGGCACCTACGGCACCGTTGCCAACAACGGCCGCGTGACGTACACCGCGTCGATGCTGTAAGCGGCACTGCCAAGCCCGCGAGGGCGATCGGCCTTGCGGGCCTTGCATGAAGCTGGAGCCAACGATGTCCACGCCAGTCCGCGGTCGCCAATCGCTGCTGATCCTGTTCGCGCTGGCGATGTCCGGTGCGGCGCAGGCTTACGTGGTCACGATTGCACCTGGGGCGCGTGCGGTGTACCTGCGGGTCGGCGACGGCACGTTCACCGGCACCTATAACAGCGGCGGCACGCCCGGCTCGGGTGGCGCCATCAACCTCGTGTCCGTGGGCGTGCCGGCAGCGGTGCTGGGCAATGGCGTCGATCAAGACATGACGACCAATGCCACGCAAGGCGCCAGTTCCCTCGATGGCTTCGCAGTTTGCAATGTGCCTGCCGAGATCTATATCGGCGGTTTCTACCGGCGGCCGGGCTCGGGCTCGAAGGAAACGGCCACGCTGACCGCCGTGGCGCCGGCCAACCTGAGCAATGCGGCCGGCGACACGATCCCGTTTTCGCAGATCAGCTGGACCAGCACCGACAACCGTGGCGGCGCCGCGGCGCAGCCGATGCCGACTGGCACGTTCACCGGCGGCACGCAGACGCTGGCCAGCTTTCCGATCAACACCTGGCAGGAGAGTTGCCATACCTTCCGCTACGGCAACGACGCGGTGGTCGCGTCGGGCACTTACAATGGCCGTGTCGTGTACACCTTGAGCGCGCCATGAGCTTGCGTCGAATCAAGAACATGACCATCGCCACGCTCGCGGCCGCCGTCCTGGCCGTCGCCACCCTGTGGCCGCCGTTGGCGATGGCCACGTCCACATTCCGCGTCGACGACAGCGGCAGCCAGGTGCTGGGCAACACGGTGCAGATGAAGTGGGACTCGGTGGCTCCGCAACGCGGCGAGCGGCCGACGGTGTCGGGGGCCATCACCGTCCTCGTCCGCCTCGACCTCGCCCAGTGGCAGGGCAGCAACGCACGCATCTACATGACGCTGCCGGCGCAGGCAGCTGGACCCGTCACGGCAACGTGGACCACGCAAGGCCGCCTGTTGCCCGGCATCCTGCGGGCCGGCGAGCGGGCATTGGTCTACGCCGGTGTCATGCCGACCGCCTTGCTGGAGGACACGATGCGTCTGGTCATCCAGGCCGATGGGCAGAAGCTGGTGCGTACCGAGCAATTGAATTTCGCGTTCGAGATTGATCTGGAGGGTCTGTGATGCTGTCTGCGCTGGCCCGGACCTCCGTGCTGATGTTCGGATTGCTGTGCTCGACGCTGGCGTCGGCGCAGGGTTTTTCGACGCTGGTGTCGCCGCCGCGGTTCGAGGACACGACCAAGCCGGGAACGACGTATCGCAACGTCATCGAGATCACCAATGTCTCCGGCACCCAGTCCCACTTCACGTTGAAGACCGCCGACTGGGCGATCGACCCGCAGGGCTCGGCCGTGTTCGCCGATGCGCTGACGCCGGGCAGTTGCCGCCCATGGGTGGGCATCGAAGCACCGGACATCACCATTGCCGCCAATGCCAAGCGCCGCTATCGGTTCGAGGTGGTGGTGCCACCTGATGCGCCGAGCGGCGAATGCCGTTTCGCGATCCTGCTTGAAGGCGATCCCGAGGAGGTCGGCGGCGACGTCGCCATGCCGGTCGCCGGACGCATCGGGATCATCGTTTATCTGGCCATCGGCGACGCCGCGCCGCAACTTGCGGTGACCGGAACTCAGGCGCAGGCGGTGGCGGGCCGGGTCGTCCCGTTGCTGCAGGTACGCAATACCGGCAACGCGCATGGCCGCCTCGAAGGTCTGGTCGATGGCGTCGACAGTCGCGGCCGCAAGTTCGTCCTGGCGCCGTCGAATCAGCCGATCCTGCCCGGAGAAACACGCGTGGTCACGCTGAGTCCGCAAGGCGACGACGCCGACACGCCGGCGCCGGCGATCGCCTATCCGCTGCAGCTGAAGGGCCGGCTGGAGTGGGGCGCGCAGCGTCTCGACATCGATACCGTTGTCGCGCAATGACGCGGTGCCGGCGGCTCTCGCGGCGATGCTCGCCGTGATGGCCACGTCCATCTGCATGACCCCCGCGTCTGCTTCGGTCGAAGCCGGGCCGCAGACGCCGCCGCCGCAAACCTCGCCCTATCAGGACCGCATCATCGCGCCGCAGGCGCTTGCGGCGTTGCCGCCGGACGACGACGAAGACGTTGATACCGATGGCCTGCCGCGGGCGATCCGGCTGGAATTGAATGTCGGCCAGAGCGCGCGCGGCGACGACACTTCCGGTGAGCAAGGCCTGTCCGCGGGTGGATTCTGGGAGACGGCGGACTGGGGGAGTTTCTCCCTCGACGCCACCGTGTTCCACAGCGACCGCGACCGCCTGGAGTTCGACCGGTCCGAGTTCGACCGGTCCGCGCTCGACCGGTCCGCGCGCGACCGGTCCGCGCGCGACCGCGGCCTGGGCGGCGCGGCGACGCTGTGGCAACGCAATCTGTTCGTCGATGGCGGATGGCGCGTGGACAACGGGCTGGGCGTCCTCAATACGCCCTCGCCCGGACTGCAACGCGAGCAGTACCGCTTTTTCCTGCCGACGGTCTCGTTCGCGGGGGTAAGCACGCAGTGGGCGCAGGATGAGCGCGACGTGGCGGGCCATGCCGCGTTCGGGCGTGCCGGCATCTACAACGGCACGCGCGTGGTCGGGTTCGATCTGGCCGACGGCCACGTTGCGGCGGTCGGCGCGCAATGGCGCTGGGCGCCCGGCTGGACCGGCGCGGCCTCATACCTGGGGACCCAGGGCCGGATCGTGCCCGACCAACAGGGCGAGGCCACGCTGATCGATGGGTCGACACACGCCGCGCATCTCACCAGCGCCTGGCAGAGTGTGCGCAGCACCGTGCAACTGAACCTCCTCGGCAGCGACACCGAGCGCGGCAGGGCGCAGGGCGCATGGGTCGATACCAGTGCGCGGCGCGGCCGTTACCGGCACAACTACGGCGTCTTCTCGCTGGATCCGGAATTGGCCTGGGGCGCGTTGCCGATCAACAACGATGTGCGGGGCGGCTATTACCGCGTCGCCTACCAGTTCGCCCGCTGGACGTGGAACCTGGGCCTGGACGACATCCGCTCGATCAGCGGCAATGGATTCGACGGGCAGTACGCCACCGGCTTCCTGCGCTACCAGTCCAGCAGCCGCCTGGGGTACGGCGGCAGCCTCAATGTCCGCCGCACGCCGGACATCACTTATTCCGCGCAGCTGTTCGCCGACAGACGCACGGCGTGGGGACAGACCCGCGTGCAATTCGACCATGCCGATGGCGGCGATGGGTCCGGGCGCAGCTGGCTG
>JBBJNO010000260.1:0-3667 GCA_037720875.1 Luteimonas sp.
TTCAGCTCCTACCCCACCAAGAATCTTGGCGCGGTGGGCGACGGCGGAGCCGCGACCACCCGCGACCCCGAGCTCGCCGCAAGGCTCAGGCAGCTGCGCCAGTACGGCTGGGCGGGCAAGTATCGCAACGCCCTGGCAGGCGGGCGCAACAGTCGGCTGGATGAATTGCAGGCTGCATTCCTGAGTGCGATGTTGCCCGAGCTGGACGCGCGCAACGCGCGGCGCCGGATGATCGCGAACCGCTACGGCGCGGCGATCACCAACCCGTGGATCCAAACACCCGCGGCGATGGACCAAAGCCACGTCGCGCACCTGTATGTCGTCCGCGCGCAGGATCGCGACGCGCTTGCCGCGCACCTGCGCAGTCTGGGCATCGGCTGCGACATCCACTATCCCGTGCCGGATCACCGGCAAGCCGTGCATCAGGGACGCTATGCAACGTTGACGCTGCCCGAATGCGAACGTCTTTGCGATGAAGTGCTCACGCTGCCGTGCTTCCCGGAGCTGCGCGACGACGAGGTCGACGCCGTGGTCTTGGCCTGCAACAGTTGGACACCGGCGTGAGCAGCGGGAAAGACACGCCGGCCGACAAGGCCAGCCTCGAGCGTTTCGCGAATCTCGGCTACGAGGATTTCCGGCGTCTCGCCGCCGACGAGTCGCTGACGCCCTACGAGAAGATCGGGTTCCCTGATGCCTACCGCCAAGGCAAGGAACCGGCGATCTTTGCCGACATCCTGGCCAAGGTTCCGACGCTGCGTGCACCTGGCGCCGTCGTGCTCGATGTCGGCCCCGGCTGCAGCGATGTTCCGCGCCTGTTGATCCAGCACTGCCGCGCGCTTGGGCATGAACTGCACCTCGTGGACTCGGCCGAGATGCTCGATCAGCTCGACGACGTCGAAGGCGTGCACAAGACCGCCGCGTTCTACCCCGAATGCCCGGAGTTGTTGGCCCGGCTCGCCGGGCGCACCGACGCCGTGATCCTGTACTCGGTGCTGCAGTACATCTTCGTCGACGCAAGCCTGTGGTCCTTCCTCGACCGCACGCTGCCGCTGCTCGCCCCGGGCGGCATGATGTTGCTGGGCGACATCCCGAATCAGTCGATGCGCAAGCGTTTTTTCGCAAGCGAAACCGGCCGCGCGTTCCATCGCGCGTTCACCGGGCGCGATGAGGACCCCGTCGTGTCCTACAACCAGGTCGAACCCGGGCAGATCGATGACTCGGTGATCTTTGCGATCCTCCAGCGTGCGCGCGGCGCGGGCTTCCATGCCTATGCGCTGCCCCAGCCGGCCGAGTTGCCACTGGCCAACCGCCGCGAAGACATCCTCATCGTGCGTCCATAGGAGAACCGCTTGAGCACGCACGACCTGATCATCATCGGCGACAGCGCCTTCGCCGAGATCGCCTACGAGTACTTCACCCACGACTCGGACTTCCGCGTCGTCGCCTTCAGCGTGGAACGCGAGTTCATCACGCGCGAGTCGTTGTTCGGCCTGCCCGTGGTCGCGTTCGAGGACCTGCAGGACCGGTTCGCCCCGGCATCGCACCATTTCTACGCCGCGTTGGTCTACACGCAGATGAACCGCCTGCGCACGCGGCTTTACCTGGCTGCGAAGGAAAAGGGCTTTGCGCCGGCCTCCTACATCAGCTCGCGCGCATTCGTCTGGCCCAACGCGCAGCTGGGCGAACACTGCTTCGTGTTCGAGGACAATACGGTGCAACCCTTCGTGCGCATCGGTGACAACGTCGTTCTGTGGAGCGGCAACCACATCGGTCACCACAGCGAAATACGCGACAACTGCTTCATTTCGTCCCACGTGGTGGTGTCCGGCTTTTGCACCGTGGGCAGGAACTGCTTCGTGGGCGTGAACGCCACCTTCGGCAACAACCTGCAAGTGGGCGACGACTGCCTGATCGGTGCCGGCGCGCTGATCGCCAAGGACGTACCCGACGACACGCTGGTGAAGGGAAACCTGGCGCAGGGCGCCGCCGGCGTGCGCGCCCGCTTCGGGCTGGATACACCATGAAGTGGCAGAAGCACGGCCTGGTCTGGGGTCCCGATGGCACGTTTCCCTGGGCACGCTCGCATGCCATGGTGCCCACGCCGATCGAGCTTCCGCACCTGGGCGTCATTCGCATTTTTTTCAGCGCCTGCGACGACGAGGGCATCAGCCGCCCCGGCTTCGTCGACGTCAGCCCGGATGACCCGACCCGCGTTCAATTCGTGCATACGCAGCCGTTGATGGACATCGGTGCGCCGGGAACGTTCGACGAAAATGGCGTCGTCACCACCAGCGTCGTCCGCGTACCGGACGGCAGGCTGTTCATGTACTACGTCGGGTTTGAAATCGGAACGCGCATCCGCTACCGGCTGCTGGCAGGTGCGGCGATCAGCGAGAACGACGGCGTTGACTTCACTCGCGTTTCAACGGTGCCGATCCTGGAGCGGCGTCCGGATGACCTGTACTTTCGCGGCGGGCCGTGCGTGCGACTGGAAAACGGGCGCTTCCGCATGTGGTACGTCGGCGGGAACAGCTGGCTGGAGCTCGATGGCAAACCGATGCCGGAGTACCGGATGAAGTATCTGGAATCCGCCGATGGCCTGCACTGGCCCGGGGATGGTCGCCTGGTGATGGACATCACCGAGGATGACGAGTACGGGTTCGGCCGGCCATGGATCCTTCCGCTTTCCGCGGGCGGTTACGAGATGCATTACTCGGTGCGCCGCAAGTCGCTGCGCGGGTATCGCATGGGGCACGCGACGTCGCCTGATGGTCTTTCGTGGACGCGGCGGGACGCCGAACTCGGGCTCGATGTGTCGCCCGGTGGATTCGACTCCGACGCCATCATGTATGGCGCGCCCATCCGCATTGGCGGCGTGAGCTACTGCTACTACAACGGCAACGATTTCGGCCGTGCGGGATTCGGCGTCGCGAGCCGACCCGACCCATGACGCTGATCATTCAGCGTTACCAGCCCGAGCTCGCGCCCGAGTGGGATGCGTTCGTGGCCGGCAGCCGCAATGGGACGTTCCTGCTGGAACGCGGATACATGGACTACCACCACGAACGATTCGACGACCACTCGCTGATGGTGCGGGGTGGCGACGGCCGCCTGGTCGCCGTGCTCCCCGCACATCGCCATGACGGCGGGCTGCACAGCCACGCCGGCCTCACCTACGGCGGGTTCGTTGTAGGCGCGCGAGGTGGCGCCGGAGACGCGTTGGCGATGTTCGACGCGCTGTGCACCCACATGCGCGACGCCGACCTTCGCATGCTCCAGTACAAGACGATTCCCTGGATCTATCACCGCCAGCCGGCCGAAGAGGATCGCTACGCGCTGTTCCGTGCGCAGGCTCGGCTGACACGCCGCGATGTCCTTTCGGTGGTACCCGCGCAGGATCGAATCCGCTATCAGGAGCGTCGATCACGCGGGGCCAAGGCGGCGCGAAAGGCAGGCGTCTGCGTGGAGGAAAGCACGGATTTCGCTGCCTTCTGGCAGGTGCTCACCGACAACCTGAAGGTGCGGCACGGCGTCGCCCCGGTGCATTCGCTGGCCGAGATCGAATTGCTCGCAGGCCGGTTTCCGCATGCGATACGCCTGTTCAACGCCGGCCACGAAGGCGTGGTGGTCGCCGGCGCGGTAGTCTATGAAACACCGCGCGTCGCGC
>JBBJNO010000261.1:0-3659 GCA_037720875.1 Luteimonas sp.
GGGTCGTCGATGAAGCCTCGATGGTCGATTTGCCGTTGATGAGCAAACTGGTCGCGGCGGTGCCATCGAATGCAAGGCTCATCCTGATCGGCGATCCCGATCAACTGCCCGCGGTCGAAGCGGGCGACGTGCTCGGCGCGCTGTGCGATGCCGCAGCAGCGGGGACGGCGTTCGGCGCGCAACGCGTGCACCTGACTCGCGGATATCGACAAGCGGACAGCAGCGCATTGCCGGCGCTGGCGAGTGCACTCCAGGCCGGTGATGGCGCTGCGGTCGTCGCGTTGTTGACGGCCGGCGACGACAGCCTGCACTGGTACGAAGGCCCGGTCGCGGCGCTGGCGCAGACACTGCGCGGATTCGCGTTGCCGGCCTACCAGCGCATCGCGCAAGCCAGCGATCCGGCCGAAGCCTTGCGCGGCGCCCGTTCGATGCGCGTGCTGTGCGCGCTGCGCAACGGACCGTTCGGCGCGCAGGCCTGGAATGCCTGGTTCGCCGAGCAACTGGGCGCACGCATGCCGTTCTTCCATGGCCGCCTGCTGATGATCACCAGCAACAGTTACCGGCAGGGCCTGTTCAACGGCGATGTCGGTGTGGTCTGGCATGACGGCGACGGCGAATCCGCGGTCTGGTTCGACACCGGCGATGGCCTGCGCGCATGGTCGCCGACACAACTGCCCGCGCACGAGTCCGCCTTCGCCACCACCGTGCACAAATCCCAGGGCTCCGAGTTCGACCAAGTGGCGGTGGTCTTGCCCGATGCCGATGCGCGCGTGCTCGGCCGCGAGTTGCTGTACACCGCACTCACACGCGCGCGGCATGGCGCATTGCTATGGTCGCCGCGGCCGGTGCTGCTGCGCGCGATTGCGCGGCAAACCACGCGCGAATCCGGTTTGGCGGCGCGGCTTTCGGGCTGAGCCTGAAAATCAACCCGCCAGGGTCGCCAAGATTCGACTCGTTATTCCCGCGCGGGCGGGGCTCATCGACTTGAAGCCCAGCGACTTGAAGCCCAGCGACTTGAAGCAATGGAAATGCAGTCACTGGCTTGCCTGCGCCGAACAACCAGTCCATCTCCATTGCTCGGCAGGGTTCTTCCGACAGGTATTGACACGAACTGGACATAGCTCAGACGACTGGACGCTTCATCGATAACGCCGTGTCGCGCAACGAAAATTTCACCTGCCTTAAGCGTTTCACGCACAGGCTTGCATTCATAAATATGCATCACGCATTTCACGACTGCTGCACTGGGACACGCCTAACGTGGACACACCAGCGCAATCAGCGCGCATGGCCCCCACTGTAAGGAGTGCAAGACAATGAGCGATATCAAGAAAGACCATAGCGTTGGCGCAGGTACGGGCGCGGTGGCAGGTGCAGTGACAGGCGCAGTCGCCGGTACTGCGGTCGCCGGCCCCATCGGCACGGTCGTGGGCGGCGTCATCGGTGCAGTCGTTGGCTCCAAGGCCGGCGATTCGATTGCCGAAGCCGTCAACCCGACCGAATACACCAACCACTTCCAGAACACCTACCAGTCCACGCCGTACTACTCCGCTGGACGCGAGTGGAACGACTACGAGCCGGCCTACAAGTACGGTTACGACACCTACGGCCAGCATCGCGGCCAGCGTTTCGAGGATGTCGAAGACACCTTGGAGCGCAACTGGGACGCGACGCGCGCCAATTCGCGTCTGGGTTGGTCTGAAGCCAAGGGCGCCGTCAGGGATGGTTGGCATTACGTCGAGCGCGCCATGCCGGGCGACGCGGACCGCGACGGCCGCTGAGCGAAACAGCAATGATCGACTGATCGATTCATGACGTCAGCGATGAGTGCCCCCCAACCGCGCCTTCGGGCGCGGTTTTTTATGCGTTGCTTCTGTAGCGGAGCTTGCTCCGCTCTACAGAAGCACAACGTGTCGCTGATCGATATTGTCCGACGTGTTCACCAACCCGAAACACGCCTCGGGCTAGCGTGAGATCAATCTCCACGCGGATGGATGCGCCATGAGCACATTGAAGAAAGATCACATCGTCGGCGCCGGCGCCAGCGCTGCGGTGGGCGCGGTGGCGGGCGGCGCGCTCGGCGCGCTGGTCGCCGGCCCGCCGGGTCTGGCCATCGGGGCTGCGGCAGGAGGCGCACTGGGCGCGGTCGCCGGCAACCGGCTGGCGGAATCCGCCGACAAGCGCGACGACCTCGGCCACTTCCAGCAGATCTTCCACACCATGCCGTACTACATCGCCGAACGCGACTGGCACGATTACGCGCCGGCGTACCGCTACGGGCTCGACACCTTCGAGCGGCATCGCGGGCAGACCTTCGCCGCCGCCGAATCGCAGCTGCAGGGCGGCTGGGAAGCGGCCGCGCGTTTCGGCTCGCGGCTGGGTTGGTTCGAGGCCCGTCCCGCGGTCGAACACGCCTGGCAATCGCTGCAGGAAACGCTGGATCCCACCACGCCGCACCATCGCGTCGAAGAGCGCTAAGCATCGCGGCACGCACAAGACCAGCATCCGTCGCGGATCGCGCGGACTGACGGCAAGCATCCGCGGCCAACGCCTTGCCACGCACGCCAGCGCGAAGAAGCCCCGGTAAAGGCGCTCGGGTACCATGCGTGACGCCTTTTCAAAGCGAGCAACGCATGACCGATATCCGCAACGAGGTGACCCGCGAACAGGCCGAAGACGCGGTGCGCGTGCTGTTGCGCTGGTCCGGCGACGACCCTGTGCGCGAAGGCCTGCTGGACACGCCGCAGCGCGTGGCCCGCGCCTACGAGGACTGGTTCAGCGGCTACGCGATGGACCCGGACGACTATCTGCAGCGCACGTTCGAGGAAGTGTGCGGCTACGACGAGATGATCGTGCTGCGCGACATCGAATTCGAAAGCCATTGCGAGCACCACATGGCACCGATCATCGGCAAGGCGCACATCGGCTACCTGCCCGACGGCAAGGTGGTCGGCATCAGCAAGCTGGCGCGCGTGGTCGATGCGTACGCGCGGCGCTTCCAGGTGCAGGAGAAGATGACGGCGCAGATCGCCGGCTGCATCGAGCGCGCACTGCAGCCGCGCGGCGTCGGCGTGGTGATCGACGCCTCGCATGAGTGCATGACCACGCGCGGCATCCACAAGCGCGGCGTCAGCATGATCACGTCGAAGATGCTTGGCGGCTTCCGCGACGACGCGCGCACGCGCTCGGAGTTCTTGAGGTTCATCGATGTCGGCAATGGCCGCTGACACTACCCATACGGATGTGCTCGACGTGCTGGTCATCGGCGCCGGCCCCGGCGGGCTGACGGCGGCGACCTATCTCGCCCGTTTCCACCGCCGTATTGCTGTGGTCGATGCCGGCAAGAGCCGCGCACGCTGGATCCCGACCAGCCACAACTGCCCCGGGTTTCCGTTCGGCGTGGCGGGGCCGGAGCTGCTGGAAAAACTGCGTGCGCAGGCCGAGGGCTACGGCGTGGAGATCGTTGCCGGCCGCATCGCCAAACTCGAGCGCGATGGCGACCAAGGCTTTTGCGCCGTGGCCGACGACGGCACGGCATGGCGTGCACGTCTGGTGATCCTCGCCACCGGCGTCGTCGACCGCATGCCGGTGATGCCGGGCCTGGAAGACGCGATCGCGCGCAACGTGATCCGCCTGTGCGCGGTCTGCGACGGCTACGA
>JBBJNO010000262.1:0-3640 GCA_037720875.1 Luteimonas sp.
GCGGCAGCAGCTAAATTATCGTTGGCCAGACCGGGATACCATTTCTCGAAGAGGGGCCGGAGCGTGCCATCGAGGGCGCGCGTCCGGGTCTGCAGGAGCAGGTGCGCGCCGCGTTTCGTCCACTGCATCTGCTGGCGTTTGGCGAAGCGCTTGCTGATGACGGCATTCACGGTGGATTCCGCCAGGCACGAGGAGATGCGCTCACCCGCTCGGAATCGCTCACCGTAATTGATCAGGCTGCCGACGTTGGAAGCGATGTAAACGGCGAATTCGCTCGCGGCGCGGGCAAATTTCCCCAGATTGGGGTAGTCCACTTCAAGGGCGTCCACGTCGTCCTCGAATGACTCAATGATCTGTCGCGCACGGTACTGGTTGCCGTGCCAAAGGAACCACTTGATCCGTCCCAGCTCGGCAAGCAGACCCTTGCCCGCCGCCTCGTCATGATTGGCGACGCCACGCGCATACTGGCAAAGCACGGTCAATCGCATGGTGATATGAAACCAGTCCAGAACGTGCTCTGATTCCGGAGTGACGAACTCCGTCAACGCACGCACTTCCTCGCCGCCATCGGTCAGGAACGTGACGTCCTGATTGGCCTGCAAGCCTTGGCTCCTGAGCAGGTCAAAGAGCCGGCGTTTGGGCTTGGCATCGTAGGTATGGACCAGGCCGACGTAGCGTGCGTCACGCTCATCGGGTATTGACTGGCCGACGATGACCTCGAAATTGGTCTTGCGATCCTTCCAGTCACGCACATAACCGCCATCAAGACCGACCACGATGCGGCCTTCTGGAATGGGTAGCGCGGCCCACTCGGCTGGACACCCGTCAATGAAGCAGCTCTGCTCATCGCCCAGTTCGGCTTCGGCCCGTTCGGCGACACGGAGGGTGTGCTCGCGCAACGTAGTGGCGTTGGCACCGGACGCGATCGGCAGGACATCGGCGAGCAGCCCGGCCGCAGCGGCGTATGGCACGAGCGACGACCAGCGTGCCTCGAGATAAAGTCTTTCCGGAGCGACATGATCGGACATCAGCTCCCGCAACGGCGACACGGTCGCCGGACCGTCGTCGCCTTGGCATGAGCAACGATGAAGCCGTGGGCTAGAGATTTGCACATCACCATAGAGCGTCATGAAGACGATGGGATACCTGCCCTTACTGTAGCGGCGGGCGCCGCATGCCGGGCAACAACGATGCCGCGCCGCCCACGACGCGGCCTGGGCCCCGACGATCTGTTGCTGGACAGTGGCCATCAGTGCCTTTCCTTCGGCGATCGAAAGGCCGAGGTCCTCCGGCCGTTCGGTTTTCTTCTCGAATGACGCGGCTTCCAAGGCGTCACCGGCGGTGCCGTCTTCGGCGATGATCTGGAGAAGGACTTTCACGCGCATGGCGAACCTCCGCTGCTGAACGCCGGTGAGTTTTCCACAACATCTGGAGTGGAAAACTCGGGCAGGTCCAGCATGGCGTCTGACAGCCCAGTCTGCCAATTTTCGCCTGTTCGACGCCGCTGGTTTGCACTCCGAATGTGGAGGAGCAAACTGCGCTCATGGCCTCTATCGCGCGTGTCGCCACCGCCGTCGCTGCTATCCTTGCCCGCGAGGGCATCGACTACGCGCAAAGCAAGGCCGTCTTCAAAGCCGCCCGCGAGCGGGCTGGCCTGCGTGTACCGCCGGAGCGACGCGGTGGCGTCGACAGGCTGTCGGTGGAGGAGGAGTTGCGGTTCCTCGACCAGGCTTATGCTGAGGGCGGCCGGGTCGGGCTGATGCTGCAAACTTTGCTGGAGACCGGCACCCGAGCCTCCGAGCTGGTCCAGCTGCGGATCGAGGATGTCAGCCTGGCAGAGCGGGTGGTCACCATCCATCGCGGCAAGGGTGCGAAACGGCGCGAGGTGCCGATCCGGCGGGAGCTGGCGCAGTTGCTTCGGCTGCATATCGGCACGCGCCGGGCCGGGCCGTTGTTCGCCAGCCGCCAGGAGGGTCATGGCCCGACGCCACACATGCTGACCCGCCAACGTGTTGGCCAGATCGTCCGCGATGTTGCCCGCGGCGCCGCAATCACCAAGCGGGTCTATCCGCATTTGCTGCGGCACACGGTCGCCACCAGGCTGCTCGCATTGGGCATGGATATCACCGACCTGCAGCGCTTCCTCGGCCATGAAAGCATCGTCACCACCCGCCTCTATGCCGAGACAACCGCGGCAACGCTGCAGCGCCGGTTCGACGCCTTAACCGATCCGGCAGCACATACGCTGGTTTCCAGCATCCGCCAGCGCCAAGGAGACGAAGCGGCCTTGGTTGCTGCCGAACTGCTGGCGCAACGCCGAGCGGAACAAGTCAGTACTGTTGGTGCATGAGGTTGTGGTGCTCGTCGTCGCGCAGACTAGCGTTCACCGCGCGCCGCGAAAACGGTCGTCCCTGGGCCACCTCGCGCGCCTTTGCCCGCTCAACGGCCTCTTCCAGGCGCCAGCGCGTATCTTCATCGATTACGTCCGAGAGGGTGTCCGAGCCATCCGCCGCCATGACCCGCTGCATAACCTCCGCCATGGTATCCAAGTCCTCGAGGGCATCGAACGAGAACCTTTCGTCGCGGCCAGCCATGAAGCTCTCCGGGCCGCCGCAATCCTCGGGCGGACAAGCACCACTGCCGCCGGTGCAAAGGGGGTAGGTCTTCCCGGTTTCCTGCCCAAGGCGGTCCTCGATGCGGACCTCATGGCGCCAGGGAATGTTCAGATCGTATTCGTATACGAACCGCGCGCCCTTACGAAGGCGCAGCTTCGCCAGCGTTACGTCGGGCGACGAGGCGGACAATTCCCACGAACCGTAACGCGCGGCACGCAACTGAAAATCGTAAAGGTGGATGCCCTCCCAGCCCATCGCGACCTGGATGACGCCATGAAGTTCTCGAAGACTGAACGCTGCCGGCACCAGGACGCGGCGCCAGACCATCGGGCTGATGCCTACCAGCCAAACCTTGATCTGCAGGATTGCCTCGGTCTCCGCCATCGGCGGGGTTTCGGTCACTTCCTGTCGGCGCGGTTGCGATCGTCGCTTCATGCGCCCAGATTATCGCGTCACCCCGAAACCCCACAGATCCTGATGCTTCCCATCATCATGGGATTATCCCACGATGCCAGTGGCGCAAAATCGCACAGTGCGAAATGCTGGCTGGAAAGATTGGCAAAGCCGCGATCGGGCAGTCTACCAGGATGAACAGTGCCATGGCTGGCATCCGATCAATCAGGATGCCGCCCGCGCCCTGCCACTTTATAAATCCTGGCAAATCTCACGACCGAAGGAACGCCACCAGCTGCGTCTACCGTAACGCTGTCGACTGCCGTGCCGCGCACCGATCGCCTGATGCGTGACCATGGCGCCGCCATCGGCTTGCCGGACTTGTTGCTGCGCATCCTAGCCGCTGGATGTCCGAAGCTGGAAAGCACCAACATCACCGACCGGTGCGACGTTCATTGTCCCGGTCTGTCGCGGCTGTTCCTGCCGGGGGCGCCGCCATCGGTGGAGTGATCCCCGCGCAGGCGGGGGAGCTACGTTCTCATACCGGGCTAGGCTCTCGCGAACGGGTCCATCCCCGCGCTGGCGGGGGAGCCTCAGACCTCTTCAGCGCCCGCATCAGATTGCTGGGTCCA